>CANHCM010000031.1 GCA_947459155.1 Bacteroidota bacterium
TCTTGAGAAAGTCCTTCGGAAATGAGATTTCCATTTTTGTCCCAAATTCGTAACGCATCACTGGCCGTTGCGAGTCGGTCTCCTGCTGGATTCCAGGCAATATTTCGATATTCTCCTTTACTGATGTCGATTGTTCTCATTAATTCTCCTTGTTCCGACCAGAATTGCAACCAGGATTTAACGTCTGCATCGCCGTAGTCGCCGATTACGAAAAAATCACCCGAACTATGCCAGGCTAGGCTTAACAACAAAACATCTTCGGTTCGGTGTTTAATGGATTTTAATAGTTTCCCATCTATATCGAAAAAGCGAATTTTGTCGCTTAACGTGGTTAAGATATTCTTTTGAGGATGCCACTCAATGGCTGTGATACTCTTCGTGTTTTCATTATTAAATTTCTTGATTAAGTTACCCTTAACATCGTAAATTAAAATGAATCCATCGTTGTCGGCAATCGCTAAATATTCACCGGTATTGTTCCAATCCAAGCCTCTTGAGCCTTCTGCGGAGATTCCGGTTAATTCAATTTTTTCGTTATTCTCTTCATTCAAAATAAAGGGTTTATCAGCAGAATTTTGCGTTGCCACTGCCAGCATTTTCTTCGTAGGATGCCATTGCATGCGTGTGATTGTATTTTTTACCGGTACAGATTTGTGAATGGATAAATCTTCCGAATTGTAAATCGTCAAGGTATCCACATTTCCACCGATGGCTATATACTTGCCATTGGGACTCCAGTCTGCCGCCCAAAGGATTTGTTTTACTTTGGTGCTTTGTCCGAGAGACTGATTTAAAAAAGCAGCCGTCCAGAAATTGAGGAGAACTAATATGATCAATCGAATAGCCATCTTTGACCGGTTATTTTTGGGAGTGTGAATTCGCTGCAGCAAAAAGAATTGGCCGCTGAATGCGCAGGGGCTTTTTCTGGGTAACGAAGTTGAAGATATTTGATAAGATTTGAATTAGGGAAAAATCTATAATTAGGTAATACGATATTATGCATATTTGTATTTATTATCGATCATTTCATTTGAGTGGGTGTACTAAATAATAACCATCAAAAAATCCTCTATTTACTGAAGCCTTAAAAGATTCTCCGATTTTAAAGTTGTGATAATTCTTTGGGCTTACCTTGTTATGAAATCTTCCCTCTTTTGAATCAAATATGATATAATAATCTGTTGCCTTTCCATGAGAAATATTTTTGTCGACAACTGTCAACTCTAACATTTCTACTTTACTGCTTCTTAACCAAGAATTGAAATTCATTTTCAAAGCCATTACAAGGAGAAAGTTTGAAATAGCGAATATGAAAAGGTGAGCAAAAATGGTAAGTATTTTTTTTGTTACAGTATGTGGAAAACTAAATTCAATTTTACGATACTTCGCCAATATAAATATGATACCCAAATGAACAAATAAAAAAACTGATACTGCAAAAAAATTAAAACGAAAAGGTGCCTCAAGAGATATATCGTCCGAAGTAAATAAACCAACTAGGAGAAATATTACCGCAACTAGAAATGGTAAAGTCGCTATTAATGTAAATAAGTTTTGTCCCTTAGAAATCGTAAAGTGTTTCATTTTTGAATTTAGTTTAAATTGCGTGCATTTTCAAACAATTGTATATAACGTTTGGCGGCTTGGCGAAGTTATGCCCAGTGCTTTCATCTTATTTATCCTCTTTACTAAATGCGATGTTGAGTACAAAAACAAGCTTAGAACCATCTTCAGGTATGTATGATATGTTTGATACCGCTACTCTGTAGTATGGTTTGAAGCTGTCGAAAATTTTTCCGATACATTTTTGCGTTCCTTTATGTTTACCTTTTGAGTATCCCGTCTCCCAGTTGTCAGTTATTATTGAACTTGTATCAGTATAAATTGGATGAACCAAATTTAATATTCTTCCATATTCCATCTCTGCGCTTTCTCTATCGGAAAAGAAATATTTACACTCAAAAATCATAGGATGTCTATTAGGGTCTTCTTGTCCTCCTTTTTCGACTACCAGAGCAGCATTGCCATAAATTAACATTACTTGAATTGAGTCTGGATTGGATATAATCAGGCCTTTGTCTGTTGTCAAACCTTTAAAAAAGGTTGAGGGTTTATAGTTATTGAAAGTTGTGTCTGTCAGAACAAACCTCTTATCATTTAGAATTACTTCACGAAGGTCTAGTCGGGGTTTTTCAAGTGGAAGATTGTAAAAAATATTTTTAATAACAGGTTGAATTTGTCCAGTCTGAACGGTGTCAGTCGATTGATTTATTTGTATCGTTTGAGGATTTTTAGTCGTAGAGTTACAAGCCGACAAAACTGTTGTCAAGGTTGTAATAGATAAAATTAAAAGTATTTTCTTCATTGTCTCATCGTTAATGTGTTTTCTGTTGTGTCTTCATAGCATTGGGCATAACTTATTTATTCACGAAAGTTATTTCGTATACCCTCCCTTGTTAACAGGATTCGTGAAAGTTAAGCATTCCATGCATTTGCTACACAGTGTTTTGATAATTACTAAATTTTTCAGTTATTCATTATGCGTGATTTATCCTTAGCATGTGTAACAAATGCTCAAACAGTAGAGTGGAGCCTTGCCTAAACGCGGCCATTGTGTTCGGGTTTGCGTACTATTTCGGTTTAGGCCAATGGCGATGATACAAGCCCGGAAGGCGGTACTTTGGTCTATTGCAGCAAGCAATATCTCAAGCGATCCTCAGACTGCATGTAGCCTCAACGCCCGGAGTATTGAAAAGCCTCGCGTTAGCGATTGGCGCGGAAAGCCCGCAGACCCGGAGCCGGGGCGGAGGGGCGAGGACTTGCAGCCGAAAGCGCGGCCGCGACCGGGAGCTATGGGTTGGTATCAGAGTTCAGCCGCGGCAACGCCCAACAACTCAACTCATTAAAATGTACGAGTGCTGCGATTTTATATCCAAAATGCCTTATAAAACTGGGTACACGCTTAGTTCGGACAGTGTATTTCGGCGCTTTATGGATTTGAATTGTTTTTAAAAGACTCGGTATTTCAATATTCGAATTATTTCTTCTGCTTCACGCGATTTTCTAACCAGGTATCCATCTCCCAGAGCATGTGAAGGATGTTCTCTCTGGCTACATAGCCGTGGCTTTCGTATGGAAGCAGCACAAGGCGCGATACTCCTCCGTTGCCTTTAATGGCTTGAAAAAGACGTTCACTTTGTAGGGTAAATGTACCCGGATTGTTGTCGGCATCGCCGTGAATGAGCAATAAGGGCGATTTTATTTGGTGCGCATAATTAAAAGGCGACATTTTATTGTACACCTCGGTAGCCTCCCAATAGCTGCGTTCTTCGCTCTGAAAGCCAAACGGAGTAAGGGTTCTGTTGTAAGCACCGCTGCGGGCAATTCCGGCGGCAAATAAATTAGAATGCGCGAGAAGATTGGCGGTCATAAATCCACCATAAGAATGCCCCATTACCGCACAGCGTTTTGGATCTACAACGCCCATAGAATCTACTGCTTTGATGGCAGCCTGCGCATCGGCCACGAGTTGTTCGATATAGGTATCGTTGGGTTCGGCATCGCCTTTTCCAACAATCGGAAACTGAGCGTCTTCCAGAATGGCATAGCCTCTCCGGGCCCAATACACGGGCGAGCCCCAGTACAAAGAAATAAAGGCATGTGGCGACTCTTTGACCTGTCCTGCCGCCTTATCGTCCTTATATTCCGTTGGATAGGCCTCCATCAGCATAGGCAAACGACCATCTTTTTCCTTGGAATAGCCTTCGGGAAGGTAAAGCGTGGCAGAAAGCTGTACCCCATCGGCGCGTTTGTAGCTGATTTTCTGCTTGGTAACGCCGCTCAGCTTCTGGTAAGGATTGGCAATATTGGTGAGTTGTTTCGGCGCTGATTTGTTCTTTAAATTTCTCCAGTAAATGTTCGGAAACTGGTTCGGACTTTCGATGCTGGTAATGGCCAGTTGTTTTTCAGGATCAACGAGTCGCAGCACCTGTTCGTAGGTCGATTTACCATCGGCACGCCAGATGCGGCTGCGCTTTTTACTCTGGAGTTCAAACTGATCCACAAAGGGGCGGTTTCCCTCCGGAGCGTAGCCCTCACCGACCAGATACAAGTGCTTACCATTTTTCGAAATGTACAAGACATCGCGGTTCCAGGCATTTTTCGTGGTGTGGAAATCGCCAGGTTGGGCGTACAGGTCTTCGGAAGAATATTCAAAAACTAATTCAGGCGCTTTTTGTCCGTCGGAAGGATTGATGAACGACACTCTTTGTTGCCGGTTTTTCCACCAGCCATCATACACAACGGCCATGGTTGGCGTTCCGAACTGCATGCCCATGTAGCGGTATTTGAGCTTGCACATCAGCGTGGATTTGTCGAACGGTGCGGCGCTTTGGTACACTTCGTCGCGGTATTCCGACTCTTTCGCAGGGTCGCCACCATCGGGCGCTTCGGCCCAAATTAGGGTTGATGGAGCATCGTCGCGCCAGGTAATGGAGCGCTTCCCGGCTTCTACAGCATCGAAATTGGAGGGAATCTTGTCTTGCAAAGGCCTATCGTAAAACACTTTGATCAGGCTGCCATCGGCATTTCGGAGGTTAAACT
This sequence comes from Bacteroidota bacterium, assembly GCA_947459155.1. GTDB lineage: Bacteria > Bacteroidota > Bacteroidia > M30B66 > M30B66 > CAMCXT01. The sequence continues at coordinate 4,603 of CANHCM010000031.1, forward strand.
TGCTGGGAAAGCTTGAATACGTAAGCGAATAGCTATAAGGTTGTTGAATTTCTTCGGTGAGCAGATATTGACCGTCGGGCGAAAAAGCGATGCGCTTGTAGATTCCCATTGGAAGGATTTTCGTCGGTACTCCGCCATTGACCGATACTTTTAACAATTCGCTCGAAGCGTAGTAATCGAATCGGGCCTCGTCTTGTTTGTTTCTGAGCAGGTCCTGAAACGTTCTTGCCGGTGCCTTACTTCCGGTGGCTTCCTGAACTGCCGGGCCTTTGGGAAGTTCTTTTTTCGAGGGCAGGTTTCCTTTTTGCCCATTGCTGCGCACGTAGATGGCCGACTCGTCGCTTGCCCAAAAATAGCTGGAGCCCAATACAGCATTGAGTCCTTCGAAGAGCATCGAGGCCTTTCCACTTTGGAGGTCGATGATCCAGGCGTTGAGTTTTCCGGCCTGATTTTCAACGAAGGAGCAATATTTTTCTTTGGGTGAAAACGACAGGTTTTGCATGTGAATACCCGCGGGAATTCCGCTGATGCTCAGCTCTTTCATTCCGTCGATGCGGAAGAGTTTTAATCCAGTATAGTAGTTTTGTCGCGCCGGACCAAAGTTGGCCGGATTGATTCTCAGCCCGGCGAGGCGCACTTCGTCTTCGGCCAATTCCTCCAACGATTTGTAGAGTGGTCGTTCGGCGAGGGCAAGCCAGGTGTTGGCGGGGCTGATGACTCTTGCGGGCGGAGCGGCAACGTCGGCCAGTTCGAGAATTTCCTGAGGTGGAAGTTGATAATTGGTTTGGGCCCAGGCTGCGCAAGGGAGGAGCAGAAGGAGAAGGACGAGTGATTTCATGAAGACCAGTAGTGGCGGCAATATACTGGGTTTTCGTGGCACAGAGGCTGTTGCTGAGCTTTAAAATGACAGGCCTGAAACTCGAAAATGAAGTGTAAGGGTTGGGCTCATCAAATTGCGTGTTCGGGTTCGGTTTTGGGGGCTTTCAGGCCATGGCTGTCCAGTTGAGTAATGATTAAAGGTGGTGATTATCAGCGAGTAGAGTTTGAGTAATGGAACAGCAATTTACATCTGTTTCGTTTTTGTATCTTCGCAGCCGTTTTCCGGTCCCGTAGCTCAGCTGGATAGAGCAACAGCCTTCTAAGCTGTGGGTCATTGGTTCGAGTCCAATCGGGATCACAACAATGCATGAATGCCACCCCTTCGGTGGCATTCGCTGTTTATACAGCTGCATTACCAAGCTCGCCTGACGCAAAAAACGCTGAAAAGAGAAGTACTTCCGGCCTGTTGGAATTTTATCCATTGCGAGGAAAAACCTCTCTCTCTTTTCTCTCCGCGGGAGAGACGATACAGCAGTGTTAAAAAGAGGTGTTTTGGGGAGGAATAGTTCGTTAAACTATAAATCTAAGGTTGTTTTCGCCATGCATATAAATTCTCCTATCTATGAGATCGGGAGTAAAGCCTAAACCCTTGTTTTGCCCGTAACTCCGCAGTTTTCCACCACTCATCCACACACTTATTCACCGACCTGTTCATTTCAAAAAATGAGGCTTGGTCGGGGGAATTGACCTGAGTCCGAACTTTGACCCGGGAAGGGGAAAGCTGTGGGATTCCCTTCGACCATTCCGCCCGGATTGTCAAGGAAAAAATGCAGGTTTCAAAGTGATTTCATCAACAACAATTGGGGTTCAGGGTAGAATATTTCACCTTGAATTATTGACTTTCGGTTTAAAAAGAGCGAAATAAGCCTGGAGCAATTTTTTGTCGTTTTCGGACGGGATGGATGCAAACATATCCATCATGAAGACTGAGAATAAATCTTAAACCCTTAATCTGCATTCAACACCGCGGTTTTCCACCGAGCATCCACACCCTTATTCACCGAGCTGTTCATTTCAAAACAAGGGTTAGGAGAGCAGAGCGTTCTAAAGCATGAACTCGAATCAGGGTAAATAAATGTGAATTGTGTTTAAACGATGAAGGAAAACAATGACATGTTCAAATCAGAGAAATGATTATCCTCCCTCTATAGACTTATCTTCAAACCAATTCCATATTGAAACGAAGGATTCCAAGTAGAATTTATACCCCTAATTACAGTGGCATTCAGACCTGGTCTGGCTTCAAAAACGAGGTGAAATCTCCGCAATAATTCTGATTTGTTCCCAATCCGAAAACTAATTCCTAAAGGCACATAGGCCGAAAATCCAAAACTATTTCTCGTACTCGACCGTTCCCTTAAACTGCCGCCTACGAAATAATCTCCTTGTTGATAGAAGACCTCGTTGTTGTTGTCGTAGGTGACAATTCTTCCACTATCGATGAAGTTTACATCAACAATAGAATTGAGGGATATTCCAGTATTTATCCCCAAACCGCCCCATATTTGTAAACGTTTTTCGGAAGAACTCTTCCACACCATCGCTGCGTCCAGACGGAACTGAGTGCTTCGATAATTCGCTGAAAAATTGCGATTGTAGACGGAATCCCGATAAATAATTAAATCATTTTGTGAAGACGTTAATGAATCAAATGTAAAGGATTCATTCTGATACCAATTTGAACTCAAGGAATATCCTCTCAATAAATTGAAACCTAAACGCAATGACATATTACTTCGATATGATTGTGTTTTAGGATTAAACAACTTCCACCCCGTTTGTGCAGAAAGGGCAGAGCTTGCATAAAATGCCCTAGAATTAGATTGTTGAAATTCATTTAAATTTTTTTGTAATAAACCGGAATTCGGAACTAACTTATGAAAATCAGTCAAACCGGCTTCTTGTGAAAACTCACCAAAAACTGCCGTTTGAACGAGTAATTCATCCAAAACTAATCTTTTGGGTTTTTCAGGCTGTATCAATTGTCCATGGCCTAAAATTGGCAAAGTGAAAGAGAGAAATGCAACAATATTTTTAATCATAAACTTTTGGGTTAGCTGGCAATTAACGATGCCTTATTAATTTCTATTGTTTACTGTTGTGTTTTTTTCTCCACGTAAAACATTTTTAACACCTTTGCCTTATCAAACAAACGAATTCCCTAACTATGTCAGTCAAAGCCATCTACATAAATCTCCCCATTTCTGATGTGGGGAAAAGTCGTAGTTTTTGGGAAAGCCTCGGATTTACATTCAATGAATCATTTAGCGACGAAAAAGCGCTCTGCCTCGTGCTCAACGAGGGTTTGATGTATGCCATGCTCATCACCCACAGCTATTTTGAAACGTTCACGAATCGCCCTGTTTTCAATGGTTCTACCTCGCAAGTGCTACTGGCCATTCAGGTTTCTGATCGTCAAGAGGTGGATCAAATCGTGGGTCTTGCCTTGAAAAAAGGAGGAACCCCTTATCGCGAAAAGGCCGATCATGGATGGATGTATTACGATTCATTTGCAGATCCGGATGGACATCAGTGGGAAGTGATGTGCACTCAAAATCAACCAGATAGCGAATAAATCATGCATTCAATTTATCCATGTTTTTGGATGAACTCAGAAGCGCGAATGGCTGCTGAATTCTACCTGCAAGTGTTTCCGGATGCACAGATAACTTCTGCAAATGCGATGGTCGTTCAGCTTGAGTTGAGGGGGAGTAAGTTTATGCTACTCAATGGTGGACCGCTATTTCAGGCCAATCCGTCCATTTCTAATTTTGTCTACTGTGGCTCCACCGAGGAGATCGATCGTATATATTCGGCATTGCTGCCCGGTGCAAAGGTTATGATGCCCTTAGGTGCTTATCCTTGGACCAGCCGCTACGCGTGGATGACAGATCGTTTTGGTGTTAGCTGGCAGCTTGATGTTGATCCTGTTCGTTCGAGTCAGAAAGTGGTACCGGCACTGCTCTTTTCGGCACCACAAGCCAATGCCGTGGCTCGGGCCGTTCATCATTATACTACTATATTCAAGCCGTCCATGGTTCTTATGGAAGCGCCTCACAATCCGCAGAGTGGGGCCGAAGAAGGCAGTTTGCTGTTTGCTCAGTTTCGGTTAAGAACAAGTTTGTTCAACGCCATGAGCAGTTTGGAAAAGCAAGATTTTCAGTTTACTCCGGGCAATAGCCTCGTGGTGGAATGTGAAACTCAGTTAGAAATCGATCAGCTTTGGAAGGCATTGGGAGAAGGTGGCCAATATCAGATGTGTGGATGGCTGGTGGATCAATTTGGGGTTTCCTGGCAGATAATTCCATCCGTTTTACCGCAACTTCTGAATGATGAACACCAGCGTTTGCGGGTGATGGATGCCTTGATGCCAATGCAGAAGCTCGAAATCTCGACGCTACTTCAAGCCTCGGCCAATGCATAGCTTGAATGTAATGGCAGCATTCCGCTAGGGGAAAATTCCTCCCTTAATTCAATGCAAAATACTCCTGACCCACAAGTTGCGATAAAACTTGTTGAAACTCCGGGTTGCTACCATCAACTTTAGTTGAGCTGGAAACAAGATTTACATTCAGTTCTGGATCAATGCCTTGAAGCTGGATGCGCAACTTACATTGCCCCGGAAAGCGTTGCACCAGCGTGCTCAATTGTTGGATGAAGTTCTCGTTCACGTCTTTTTCTGAAATCTGAAGGGTAAGTTGTGTGTATTTGTCTTTCAGGTCGGCCATCAGGCTGATGCTGCTTATTTCAATCTCCAGCGCCTCCGGATTTCTGAAACTGTTTCCAACTCGCCAATGGATGGTGAGTATGGTTCCGGTTTCAAGGTAGGGCTTCATGCGTTGATAACGGTCTGAGAACAAGGTAAACTCTCTGGATCCGGAGTAATCTTCGACCACGAAACTGCCAAAGGGTTGTCCTTTTTTCGAAACCCTGTGGTTTACCGAGGTTACAATTCCACCTGAACGCCAGTCCTTATTTCGAAAACGCTCCAAATTGTCGAGCTCTGCCAAAGGAACCAGTTTGAATGCCTGAATCTCCTGTCGGAAAGTATCGAGCGGATGACCTGTGAGGTAAATTCCCACCACTTCTTTTTCTTTATCGAGCATTTGCAGCACATGCCAAGGCTCAACCTGCGGCATGTTGGGCTCGGGAATGCTAATTTCTTCACCCACATCACCAAAAAGGTTATTTCCCGCTTGCTGCTTTCCATCCTGAACGCTTTGTCCGTAACGCACCAAAACATCGAGAAACGTTGGTTTTCCGGGAGCTTCACTCCAGAAAAATACCGCCCGGTTGTTGTTGCCTGTGATGCCATCAAAGGCCCCGGCCAGCGCCAGACTTTCCATGTTTTTCTTATTCAGCGAACGGAGATTTACCCGACGGACGAAATCGAAAATGGAGGTAAAAGGACCATTTTGAAGGCGTTCCTGAATCATAGCTTCAACAGCCGCTTCCCCAACACCCTTGATGGCCGCGAGTCCAAAACGAATTTCCCCTTTTTGATTCACGGCAAACTTCAGTTTTGACTCGTTTACATCCGGACCCAACACCGGAATACCCATGCGACGACATTCCTCCATGAAGAAGGTAATCTTGTCCATCGAACTTAGGTTATTGGTCAGGTTGGCTGCCATGAATTCGGCAGGGTAGTGGGCTTTCAGGTAAGCGGTCTGGAAGGCCACAAATGCGTAGCAAGTCGAATGCGATTTGTTGAAGGCGTAAGAAGCGAAAGCCTCCCAGTCGGTCCAGATTTTTTCCAGTTTTGTGGGATCGAGCCCCTTTTCCGTAGCACCGGCCATGAATTTCGGCTTGAGCTCATCGAGTGTTTTTCGATCCTTCTTACCCATGGCTTTCCGGAGCTTATCGGCCATTCCTTTGGTAAAACCGGCCAGCTTCTGACTGAGGAGCATAACCTGCTCCTGGTACACGGTAATCCCGTAGGTTTCTTCGAGATACTCCTGCATCTCGGGCAAATCGTACGTTACCGCTTCCACGCCATGCTTTCGGCGAATGAAGTTGGGAATGTATTCCAGTGGACCCGGGCGGTACAAGGCGTTCATCGCGATAAGATCCTCAAACTTATCGGGCTTAAGGTCGCGCAGGTATTTTTGCATACCCACCGATTCAAACTGAAACGTACCGTTTGTTTCGGCCCGTTGATAGAGTGCGTATGTTTTGGCGTCATCGAGCGGAATCGCGTCGATATCGATTTCTACACCATGATTTTCTTTAATCAACTGGAGGGCGTCGCGAATAATCGTTAAGGTTCGCAGCCCTAAAAAGTCCATTTTGATAACCCCGGCATCTTCGATTACCGAGCCCTCATATTGTGTTACGAGGAGACTAGAATCCTTGGCAGTCGCCACCGGAATGAGGTTGGTGAGGTCGTCGGGGGCGATGATAATTCCCGCAGCATGCACGCCGGTATTTCGCACCGAGCCCTCTAGAATGAGTGCTTCCTGAAGAACCTTACTTTCGGGGAGCGACTTATCATTATAGAATTCACGGAGTTTCTTGATGTTCTCCAGGTCTTCCGGCGCCAGCCCTTCTTTTTCCTTTAAACTGCCCTCTCCATCCAGTGGGGCGTGAATAACACGGTTAAGCTTAATGCCCGGTTTTTCAGGGACAAGCTTGGCGAGCATATTGGCATCGGGGAGCGGCAGGTCGAGCACCCGTGCAACATCTTTAATGCTCGATTTTGCGGCCATCGAGCCGTAGGTGATGATTTGGGCAACCTGGTTTTTGCCATACTTATCAACCACGTAATCAATGACTTTCTGACGACCTTCGTCGTCAAAATCGGTATCGATATCGGGCATGGACGCCCGCTCTGGATTCAGAAAACGCTCGAAAAGCAGGTCGTACTTGATCGGATCGATGTTGGTAATTCCTATGCAGTACGCCACCGCCGAGCCGGCAGCAGATCCACGACCCGGACCGATAAACACACCCAAATCGCGACCCGCTTTGATGAAGTCGGCCACAATGAGGAAGTAGCCCGCAAAGCCCATACGATCAATTACATCCAGCTCGAAGTTGAGTCGTTCCTCCACTTCAGCGGTAATCGATCCGTAGCGCTGTGTTGCGCCCTCCATCGTGATGTGCCTCAAGTACTGCATTTGATTGAGGAATCCGGGAGGCAGAGGGAAATTCGGAAGTAAAATGTCACGCTTCAGGTTCAGCAGATCGACCTTCGACACAATTTCGTTGGTATTGTCGATGGCAAATGGAATATCGCTGAACAACTCCAGCATTTCCGACTGCTTTTTGAAGTAAAATTGGTCGTTGAAAAAAGCGAAGCGTGTTCCTTTGGTGCTGCTTTCGTCGTCGCTAAACTCCTTGTTACTGGGGGTGGATTGCTTTTCGCCGGTGTTCAGACAAAGCAGAATATCGTGGGCATTCCAATCCTGCTGGTCGACGTAGTGGGAATCGTTGGAGGCAATCACTTTTACCCCATACTTTTCTGCAAATCCCAACAAAACCTGATTCACTTTCTCCTGTTCGGGTATGCTATGTCTCTGGAGTTCAATGTAATAGTCATCCCCAAAAAGATCTAACCACCATTTGAAGACTTTTTCACCTTCTGCTTCTCCTTTTTTTAGGATGGTTTTAGGAACCTCAGCACCAATGCAACAAGTAGTTGCGATCAGTCCTTGATGATGCTTAAGAATCAGCTCTTTATCAATTCGTGGATACTTTCCGTAAAGGCCTTCCATATAGCCCAAAGAGCAGAGTTTCACCAGGTTTTTGTAGCCTTCGGCATTTTTAGCCAGAAATAGCTGGTGGTAGCGAACATCCTTGTCGTCTTTGGTGAATGTTCTTTTATGTCGATTTTCAACCACGTAAAATTCACAGCCCACAATGGGTTTTACCTTCGGATTGCCATGCTCATCCTTATTCTTGTAGGCTTCTGCAACAAAGGCAAAGGCACCAAACATATTTCCATGGTCGGTGATGGCCATAGCCGGCATTTGGTCGGCAATCGCTTTTTTATAGAGCTTTCCGATATCGGCGGCTCCGTCGAGCAAAGAAAACTGAGTGTGTACGTGTAAGTGTGAAAACTGTGGCATGGCGAAGCCCAAAATTAACGGCTTAAGCAGCCATACGGAGGGCAAAACACCGGAACTTATTCAAAGGTTTTGAAGAATCGATGTTCAAAAAATGTGGAAAGACGCCTCAGGCTTCGTTGAGTCGATGGCAAAGATTTGAGGATGTGCGTAAAAACCCAGCAACAATTCAAAAAAAGCGAGCATGAGTTTGGCTATGACCTACTGAAAAAGTCAAAAACGCCTTAGAGGCGAGGCGCGGGCAGCGAAGCAGATAATGTATTTCTGGCTAACGAAATGAACCATTGTTTCGATTTTCTTGTGCACGGAAATCGAAATGCAACATCTGAACGTGATGCACTAAAACTTGAAAAATAACTCTTAGGTCCCTTAAAATAAATTAGTTGAGGGGTTTTCAGTTGGCCCTAGCTACAGGCTTCTTTTCCCTTCGTAAACTGCTCAGAAATGGCTGGAGAAACTATTCGTGTTCCTGATAATCTTCCGGCTCGTCGGCTTCTACCGGACTACTCATTTCACGTCCGCGCAATTCTTGCTCATTTAACGTCCACTCATCGGTAGAGGAGGTGGCCAACCAGTTTCCTCCAGATTTCCGAAAAACCTGAACATGCAGGTTAAATTGGCGAAGGAAACCAAATTCTAACTCCTCAACTGTCATGTTGCCTTCGATAATCAAACTTCCATTCGACAGCGCACCTTTTATGGAGCTAAGTGTGGTACGCTCATCTTTCAGCAACTCGTCGGCCGTTAGCTTTTTGTCGTGATTGCGGTCTTCAAAGAAGCCCAACTTCAAGTGGGGAAATTCAGTTCTGAAGGCGCTTTGCAATTCTGCAATGCGGGTGTTGGAGTTAATGTGGATTTCCATGGCGTGTAATGATTCCTGTAAATGTACAGGTTTGACTTCCATTTAAAAAATGATAATTATCAACTTTTACCGAAAGGTTAGGCGGTAAACCACCACACCACTTTAAATACTAAAGCCCTGTTTTTTCGGGTTAAATCGGGAGTTTGATAATTGTCGGTATACACCAGAAACACATCGCTCATCGGTAAAAAACGCCATTGCAAACGGGCAAATACGTTCATGTTCTTCGCCTGATCGTTGTATTGGGCAATGGCGCTAAAAAACAAGCTTCGGCTAAAGCTGAAATCCAGCTGGGGGCCGATGAGATTGAGCACAATGCGTTGACTTGGGCTCAGTCGTAAATCGTCGAGTGTATAGTTGATTCCAACTAAACCGTAGGGCGGAAGGCGGAATTGCAGGCTCGAATTGAGCGAGAATTTTTGTCCGGTGTAGAAATCGCCGTAAGATGCAACGGTCGTTGTTGTGATTTTCCTACGCACATCGCTGCGGGCATAGACCGAAAAATCGTTGTAGATGTAGTTTCCAACAGGTAACAGCGACTGTCCGGTTAAGGTGATGTCGATCGGAAACATTAATCGCGTTTGATTGTGGTTCAGGTTGACCCCAAAATAGGAGGTGTTTTTAAAGTTCACCTGGGTGTTGAAATTGTAGATGCCTTCGTTAGGGTCGAATACCGAATCGGTGTACACCGAGGCATACAATCCATGTTCAACCATGCTCACTTTTCCACCCGGATACCATCGGTACTGAATTTCGGGCTCCACTCTCCAGTAGGTTAATCGCCGGGTAATGTTCTGAGCGCCATCGAAAATCTCCTGACGGGGAACAAAGCCCGTGGTGGCCAAGTAATTCTTGCCTACGTATTCATGATTCCACATGAAGCTCCAGTTCGCATCGTCGTAGCGAAGAAAAGAGGCATGGGCATAATCTTCGGCCTGAGCGCCACCGGGCTGGAAACTCCGGTGAAAAAAGAAAATCCCGTTCCAGCGTCCGTTCTTGCTCGCCAGTTTATAGTCGATTCCCGCCACACGATTGAAGTTGCCGGGATTTTCCAAATCCTGACGATTCACCAAAATGCCACCAATATTCGAACGCCCTTTAAACTGTCGCTGAAAGGTCGCCACGGTGAAATTTTCCCGTCCGGTGCCGCTCAAACTGTCGGCTGCCGTGGTGATGTTCAGCAGGCCCACTCTCCAGTTTCGGTTCACCTTACCGCTGAGTCGCGCTCCGAAAAGAATAGGAATGCGTCGACCATTTCGTAAGCCCACTTGTCGTGAGAAAAACGGTCTGATTTTGCTAAACCCGAACTGTCCGAATAAATCGCTGTTCTCGAGGAAAAACTGGCGTTGTTCAGGGAAATAAATGCTAAAACGGGTGAGGTTCGTCACTTGTCGGTCGACGTCGGCCTGTGAAAAATCGGGGTTTACGGTTAAATCCAAATTCAGCGATGAAGAAACCGCCAGCTTGGCATCCATTCCGGCATCGAAGCGGCTTTGCAAACCCTGGTTTGTGGTGAAATCCTGGTTTAGCTCCGTAATCCCGTAAGGAATCACCGAAACGTTGAGTCCCGTTTTTTTCGGAGGGGCATCCCACAAAAGTTTCCCGGCAAAGGCCAAGGAGGTAAGGCTGAAATTCCGGGGTATTGGACTCCAGCAAGAAACCTCGCTGTTTTGCCAATCATACCGTGCGAAATTCACGCTCCAACGGGCATTTTTGGGATTGAATCGAAGGGTTTTAAAGGGGATGGCAATTTCGGCCACCCATCGGTCTGAAAGCCTCTCCACAGTTGAAAACCAGCGATTGTCCCAGTTTCTCGACTGGCCATAAGTTCCGCCATTGGTAAGCAGTCCTTCACCCTGCACGTTGTAGGGGCTCACCATGAACGTAAACCCGTTGTACTCGTCGTCGAAGGGGTCGAGCATAATCTGAAACGCATCATTGAGCGTTTCGTCGAAATCTCGTTTTAATGAACGCACAACGTACTCCTGATTTTCAACTCGGTTAAAGCATTCGGCCAGGATGTAAAGGAATTGCCCGTCGTAAGTCATTCGAACTTGAGTACGGGTTTGAGAGCGGCTGCTGTCGTAAGGGAATTGCTGAATGAAATCGCCCGCAATCTGGGCTTCCTGCCAGCTCACATCATCGGTTTTCCCATCCAGTTTAACAGGGGTGTTCGACTTCTTGATGTTTAGGTTAGGACGAGGAAATTGGGCTGAATATCCCGATACACAAATTCCCCAAAAAACCAGCAGCGCCAGAAATTTAGCGTGCAACATCTTCATACGTGTAGATCTCCAACTCAGCAGGGCAGTCGCCTTCTGCAAAGCGGCAAATGTAGTTGTGCAGCGATTTGTAAATTCGTTTTTCTGAATATGGAGACACCTTCAAAGCATCCATCGACCAATAGGTGGTTTCGATAAATGGCTTAGAAACGGGTGGACGAAATACGTAGCGTTTGATGCCATCCGGAAGGCGTTCGGCCAACTGCTCAGTTACGTAAATTTTGGCATAATAGGCCTTTCCCGAATAAGTGTTGAAACTCTGCATTCTGTCGTAAAGACCGAAAAAACTCAACACCGGAACAATGGCATAAATAACCAATACGCCAACATGGTATGGGAATTTATCCCAAAAAATAGATTTTACATTTAATTGAGCATCGTAAAACAACACAAAAGTGAAAGCGGCTAAAGCGGCATTGTAAGGTAAGATGGCCGCATTCCAGTCGTTTCCAAGCGGACTTAAGGCATAAAACAGAAAGAGTTGAATGGCGATTCCGAGATATACTGCATAATTTCTCGTAACTGAAAACAGTAATCCAATACCGGTTGCCAAGTTTAACCAAGGGAAAATATAGCCGGCACCTAGGACATATTCTTCGAATGCAGCCGGAAATTTCTCTGCCAAAGGACCGGCCATCCATGGAAATATCGATTCAAAAAACACGGAGTTCAGCTCCTGAATTCCGCTCCATAAAAAGAGTGTAACAATCATTAATCTGAATACCTGCAAGAGTTTATCAGACTGTAATGGATAAAACAGCAGGCCGATTAACATAAGTAAATAATGCATGTTATATGGCTGCCACCGCATTTGATCACCGGCCATTAAGAAGGCAAATAGGGCAACCAGGGCAATTTTTGTATTCCTATTCTCGAGATAAATAATTTGATAAATGGCCAAAACAATCAAAACACTGTAAAGAATATAGTCGAGTGGGGGAGGCATCGACGGTATTCCTTCAAAAATGGGGATGATCGGAAAGTTTCGTTCAGTCATCCACACCTTACTCGAAAGAAGCAAAGTACCGAGAATACCCAGCAACATGATGCGAAATGCCCACTGTATGCGGTTAAGATTGGTCTCAAACATAGGATTGATTCAGCGCTCGCGAAATTAGTGTAGAATTCTGCCCAATATGCAAAAGATTGCGGAATTCCATGATTAAAAATGGCGCTGTTTAGCAAATCCAAATTTTTGATTGATTTGAATTCAATATGATTGTGCACAAGCTGTTGTAACTTCGTGCCATGAAGGTGTTATTGGTAAGCGCCACTGAAGCTGAGATTCAGGTATTTAGCGAGTTAATCGAACGTTTTGAGCCGGCTGTTCCCTGGGAAATCCAACTCTGCATCTGTGGTGTAGGTATGGTTCCCGCGGCTCTCAATTTGGGTTTAACACTGAGTCGCGTTAGGCCCGACCTGGTGCTGAATGTTGGAATCGGCGGCGCGATTGACACAGCCTTGATGCCCGGTGAACTTGTTTGGGTGGAGGAAGACAGTTTTTTTGGCTTTGGAGCCGATAGTCCACATGGCTTTTTGTCGGCTTTTGAATTAGGATTGGTGCCGGCCGACGAATTTCCCTTTCAAGCCGGGCGATTAAAGGCCTCGCTTCTGCCTCTGCCACTTCAAAATCAACCCATTCGCAGCGTTAAAGGCATTACCGTTCAAACCGTGCATGGCGACGAAGCCGGAATTGCGAA
>CANHCM010000032.1 GCA_947459155.1 Bacteroidota bacterium
CAAAACTTCCCATCCTGTATAGATTTGATCATTAGCATCTACCGCAACAGGAATAAAATGCGTTTCCGGGTCATGCAAATAACCATAGGTATTTGCCCAAACAGGTTCCAGAGAATCACTGGTCCGCAAATAGGTAATGTTACAATAGAGAAAGGGATTGTCAACCTGTAAAAGCGTATCACCTTCGATAAAACTGGAATTCCCTCTTTGTAATCCGGCAAAAAGCAAGTCGCCGTTGCTGAAATGCCCCGACCCCTGAAATACAATGCCTAATGAAGCAGTTCCTGATGCGAAATAATAGTTTAATTCCGATTCAGGCTGCTGGTTTAAATCGATGGAATTAATTCGGGTATTCCCACCTTGGAAATAAATTTTTTCGTTGGCAATCTCTAACATGATGCAAGTTGGGCAGCTGTATTGAACAGCGTATGCCCACTCAATCTCGCCTTCTGTATTAGCACAGAGAATTACATTGCTCGGTCCGTTTAAATTAAAGGTGTTGTTTTCGGTTACAATATTGTCGCCATTAATATGCACCAGAGCATAAATTTTATTGTCAGGTCCAATTTCCAGATTCATTGGTGTTACAATGGAGCCATCCGGTCCCGGACCAAAGGCTTTACCCCAAACAAAGCTTCCACTTGGACTAAATTTATACAAGAATAAGTTATATCCATTGGAGCTAAGTGGTATTGTTTGGTTTTCGCAACTTTGATTGCTATTGGCAAAATCAAAAGTGTCAACGTTGCCTTCATTGTCGGTGCAAAGGTCAAGTCAACCATAGTAGGAATTATTAATTCCGGGATATCCCGCGTTGTTTGACCAATTAAATCGTTGAGCATACAACGAAAAGACTGAGAAAATCAGCAAGCTTAGTGTAAGCGTTTTTTTCATGTGAAAGTAGATTTTGAAAAGTTGAAATGAAATCATGCATGTTTAGTCGCTAGGGTTTTATTGTTAAGACTCAACGCTAGTCGATGCGAATCTGTAAAACCTGAGTGAGTTCTTCGCTTGGATTTATGTCCCCAATCATCCTGCTTCATGCATAACGGGGTTCAAAGGAATTGAACTCCTGTTTAGGGCGCAATACCTAATTCTAGTGATTCGGATGAAGAGGAACTAAGTCTGCTTTTTTCGACTGCACTTCTTAACCTAACTAAGCTGTACCGCTTTGTCTTTTGTGAAGATTAACCACTAAAAATAAGTATGCATACCTATTTTTTATCGAGGGTTTGCACCTAAATTTGTTTGTCTCAAAAGCAAGCCATGAGTACTCAAACCCAAACCACTTCGCTTATCGATTCTACATCCGTTGAAGGGGTGTTTTGGGATTTAATGTGTAATGATCACCCTAACATTGCATTGTTGCGCCGAGGTGAAATCATTCGCATGACAGCCGGCTTCAGTCAGCTGCTTAACGAACAATTTCAATATCAACCCGTTATTGGAGAAATATTTGGTCAATCGTCTTCGCAGCACCAATTAATCAAGTGGTTTGAAGCCTATAACGATTGTTTTACCATCAGTGAGCACAAAGGTAAATTCAGCTATCCGCTTAACGATCGTTATCAAATAGATGCCAATCTGCACATTGATAGTGAATTATGCGTAGTGAAAATTGTGCTCGCAAATTTGGTTTTAGAATTGGATGAAACACGACGTCATCTACAATTTTATGAAGCCATATTAGACAATATTCCGGCTGATATTGCAGTTTTCGATCCAGAACATCGGTACATCTTCATTAACAGGCAAGCCGTCAAGAATCCCCATACCCGGGCTTGGATAATCGGGAAAGACGATTTCGAATTTTGTCAGCGTCGAGGTCTTCCCCTAGCCATTGCTGAACAAAGGCGACAGAGTTTTATCAATACTGTGAATGGTATCAGCGATCCTTTTTTGGAGGAATTTTCTACGATAAATGATCAAGGCCAGGTACAATGGAAATACCGTAAATACTACCCTCATCGGAACAACGACAAACTTGAATTCGTGATTGGCTACGGTATTGATGTTACCGAAATGAAGAACCAGCGATTGCGATTCCTTGAGATTGCCCATCGACTCGATGAAATCGTCTTCCAGATTGATTTCGATTCCAGCATTTTATTTCTAAGTAATGCCTTCGAACGAGTTACCGGATTTAAGGCTGATCAATTTGCAGGTAAAGGGCTCATTTCCATTGCAATTCCTGAGGACCAAGTTAAATTGTCGACATTGGTAGATCGTTTTCTAAACCAGACCATTGTTGAAGAAACGCTCGATTTTCGCATTCAAAAATCTGATGGCAATTATTCCTGGGCCCGGATTAATTTCTTTTGCGAAAACTCAACAACGCTCGATCCTTTATTGGCTGGTGTTATTCAGGATATTGATGCAAGTATCAAAGCCAATTCAACCATCGAGCAGCAGAAATTGGCTATCGAGAACTCCATAGCGGGTGTTGGAGTTATGAATGGACAGGATCAGTATACCTATTTGAATAAAGCACATGTCGAAATTTTTGGGTATAATTCAGAGGAGGATTTGTTAGGGAAATCATGGAAGGTACTTTATCCACCCGAAGAAATCGCGAGAATTCAAAACGAGATATTCCCCGAATTTTTGAAGATTGGTTTTTACAGAGGAACCACTAAAGGATTGAAAAAGGATGGATCCTTTATTTTTCAGGAAATTTCTCTTACCGCTTTGCCCGACAACGGCTTAATCTGCATTACGCACGACGTAACTGAAGAAAAAAAGAAATCAGAAGAGTTCGAGCGTTTAGCCATTGTTGCAGAGAAAACCAATTCGATTGTAATTATAACCAATCACCGAGGTGAAATTCAATGGGTGAATGAAAGCTTTAACCGAATTACCGGTTATTCCAGTGATTTTGTGATTGGAAAATATCCCAACTTTTTATGTGGATCAGGCACAGATACAATAACCATAGAAGAAATACAGCACGCAATTTTACATGGTACTTCATACCGTGGAGAAATTCTAAATTATACGGCTAAGGGAGACGCAATCTGGCTCTATCTCGATATAACACCTATCTACGATCAGCAAGGAAAAGTTATAAATTTTATTGTGGTTGAAAGCGATGTAACTGCTTTAAAACTTGCCGAAGAAAATACAGTTAAAGCACTGAATAAAGAACGACAACTCAACCAGTTTAAGTCGCATTTCATCAATCTCGTCTCTCACGAGTTTAGAACACCATTGGCGACAATAAGGTCAAGCATAGACATTCTTGGCTTGCAGTTTTCTTCCTTCTCTAAAAATATTTCTTCGGAGTTTAGTAGTTCTTTCGGTAAACACCATACCAGAATAGTCTCTGAAATAGATCTTATGTCGGAGATTATGGAAAACATCCTGCTCATGGGTCGCTTAGATTCGGGCCGTATGGTTTTCATGCCTGAACCCGTCTACCTTTGCGAAGTTATCGCGAGCTTAATTGATGAACTTCGATTCAACCCGAATTTCATCAGAAAGATTGAATTAATTGTTGAAGGTGAACCACGTTTGCACCAGTTCGACCGCACTCAGGTTCGCCATATTTTCACCAATTTAGTGTCGAATGCCCTAAAATATTCCGAAGGCTCAAGAGATCCAATCGTCACGATTTCCTATCAATCTGATGGGGTTACCCTATCCGTTAGAGACTTCGGAATTGGTATTCCTCAAAACGAGATTCCGCATCTGTTCACCTCGTTTTATCGAGCGTCAAACACAGTAAATATTCAAGGTACCGGACTTGGACTCGTGATTGTTAAACAACTCGTTGAAATGCATTTCGGACGTATTTCACACCGAAAAACCGATGGGCCTGGAGCCCTTTTTGTTATCGAATTTCCTAACCTTTTCCCTTTGCATGAAACACCAGAAGAAAATAGCCATCATTGAAGACGAATTAAAACTTCGTGAGAATATCAGCGAAATACTACAAATGTCAGGTTATTCAATTGTTACAGCCGACTCCGGAGAGTCTGGTGTAGCATTGATTCAGGAAGAAATGCCCGACCTTATCCTATGCGATATAAAAATGCCCGGTAAGGATGGCTTCTGGGTGCTTGAGCAAATTAGGAGTATGGAAAAATACGCCACCATACCATTTATTTTTCTTACGGCTAAGGTTGAACACAAAGACATTCGCGCGGGTATGGGCCTCGGGGCCGACGATTACATCACAAAACCATTCAGCGTGCACGATTTAACCAGCGCAATTTCTGTAAGGCTTAAACGAAATGAGTTACTCAAAAGCTATTCGGCTGCCAATGCGGAATCAGGTCAGACACTTACTCAACAGGAAATTCAGGCCTACACCGAAAAATATAACAATTTAACCAAGTCAGAAAAACGGATTTTTGGCCTTATTGCAGAAGGATTTTCCTCAGTTGAAATTGCAAAACAATTGCACAATAGCGTAAAGACTATTGAAAACCACCGTTCTAACATTATTTTAAAATTAGGCCTGAAAGGACATTTGTCGCTGGTTAAGTTTTGCATAACCATGAATAAAGCCGTAAAAGCCAGCGCTTAACTTTTTCCAAAACCCGGTTTTACTCAATAATTCCTTCATATTATTGGGGTGATGGCTCAGGTTGATTGCACCCAGTCAAGTCATCACCCCATATTTTTATTCTATTTTCAGTTTTTCTGCATGAATCTGAATTTGTGCTTTTTCTGCAGATTTTCACGTTCATGAATTCTTACTCCTTCAACGCGCCTTAATCGTTGTAAACTTAGGATTCCTTCAGCAGCTCCCCTCATTGTGGTATAGCCTGGTTGTTAATCGGTTATAGGTTTACCTTATTCACAAATTCATGAGGCTATGACAGTGCCTTTGTTCAAGCTATATATTTTATCAATTCTATTTTTTACCAGCCATTTGGCGGTTCAGGCCCAGCCCGAATGGTTTCGGCAGTTTGAAAGCGACCAAATGGTTGGCTTGGGCCGTTTTTGTGAAGCACCCAATGGCTCCTGGTATGCCATTGCATCATTTAAAGGAAACACCGATTTCGACCCAGGTCCCGGAACTGCCATGTTGTTTGCCGACCCCGGCCAATTTAATATGTGGAGCCAATTTGCCCTCCTGCATTTTACGGCAAACGGAGAACTCATTTGGGTAAAGTCGTTTAATACATTTGGAAACCTGTGTTTTTTCACTTCTATTTCAATCTCTTCTCAAGGCGATTTAGTGTTATCGGGTTATCACGAATATCAAGTCGATTTGGAACCGGGGCCCGGAGAAACATTATCGACTTCTTTCAGCAACGCGCCCGGCTACAAAGGTTTTCTCCTACGCTTAAATACAGACGGCGACTTGCAAAGTGTGGCGTATTTTAGGGTTTTAAGCACAAGCTCTGATGCCATACCGATGGATGTGGTGTACACTTACACTGGTGAAAAGTATGTGGTCATGAATATTGGCGGCGAAGCGGATTTAGATCCGAGCGAAGCGGTGGTGGAAGTAGGCACGGCCGGTGGGACTGGCGGATCCAACGAAATGTTACTCCTAAAGCTAAATGCGGAAGATTCTTTGTTGTGGTTTAAAAAGTGGGCCCCAACCACGATCGCTTCCATCAAGCTGAATGCGGTGGAACTGGATAGTAACGGGAATGTGTTTGTGGGTGGATTTGTCCATGAAACGGTCGATCTGAATCCGGGAGAAGATACCCTTTGGGTGGATGCCAACCGCGATCCCGCGGTGATTTCGCTCAATGCCGATGGCGAATATTTGTGGAGTCCGGGTTTTCCGGGGCCAACAGGGCTTAAAGCGATCACCGATATTCAGTTGTATAACGACTCCCTGGTATTTGCCGGATTCTTTTATGATACACTCAATACGGATACTTCCGCCAGTGCCTTGCAATTTGTGTCCAATGGTCAACAAGATATTTTTCTCGGAAAAATGGATTTACAAGGCAATCTGGGCTGGATAAAGGCCTTTGGTTCAAGCGGTCCCGAGGAAACATTCAATCTCCAAATTACCGGGGAAGAGCTGGTTATTAGTGGGTTTTTTAATGCGCCGCTCGATTTCGATCCGGGAATGGGCAACGTAACGCAAAGCCCGGTAGGCAGTTTCGATTTATATGTGCTCAGTTTAAACCACGCAGGCGATTTTGAGCGGCTTTATACCCGAGGCTCACCTAGCGCCGACTTTGCCAGTTTTGGTCGCACCGAGGGGCCTTATTATCTGATCGCAGGCTTTACCGATAGCACGCTTGTGTTGAACCCCAGTCCAGCCAAAGCAAGCATTGTTTCTGCTGCCGGTCGCGATGCGTTTTTTGCGCGCTTTATTCCATCCGAAGTGAATGTAGTTTCCCAATCAGCGCCCGATAACAGTAGACTTTTTCCCAATCCTTCGAAAGGTTTGTTGCAAGTTTCAGGACTTACAGCTCCCGCACAAATTCGAGTTTACGACACTTTCGGACGTTGCGTGGGTGAATTTGTCTGCGAATCCAATCAAGCCATTTCTCTCAGTCATTGTTCAAACGGAGTGTACATTGTTGAAGTCAAAACCCAATATGATCGAGTGTTTCATAAGATAGTCATTGAGTAATCAAGCATTATACAGCTTACTCATTACCATTCAATTACAGGCCATTGCGGGGCTTCTGGAAAATATCCATACCGCTACAAGGCTGTCGGCTTTTTTCGTAAACTCGCAAACTGTTATAGTGTGAATCCTATGAGCTTTCGTCAATTGCTATACGTCATTTTGGTGTCATTTTCTATCCTCACTTTGGGCTCTTGCAATCGTGAAGAGGAAGAAGTACCGGGCTTTTTCAAGTTTACTGCCAACGGAGCAGAATACAACTTCGACAAGAACGTAGGTTGCTATGTAAATAGCATTTCAAATCCGAATCTGCTGCTCATGCGAGGCGACTTTAACAGCGATAATGGTGCAACAGGAAGTATTTCGAATTTCAACGGACCTGGTACATACCAAATCGATTCTACACTTTCCAATCAAATTGCCTTTAAAATCGCCGGTCTTAATTATTATATGGGTGGATTAATTCAACCTAAATCCAGAGGACAAGTAACCATCGATCAGGCCAGAAACGACGGCAGTTTTACCTATTACACCGCCACATTTAGCGGCGTAGCCTATTATTCACCAACCGATTCTCTGATAATCAACAACGGCAGTATCCAAGACGAGAGCTTCTAGTGCTCATTTGACCAACCGAAAAATTTGCAGCCCAAAGCAAAGTGCTTTTTGAGGCAATAGTTTTTGGGCGCCTGCCTGTCGAACAATTTCACATCATTCGAACCATATTTTCAGGCATCCCGCCTTCCGCCTTTAGTCTCGTTTCGCTCCGCTCACGAGAGCTATCGGCTTCAGTCGGTGGCGCATAGCTCTGTTCTACCATTTGGGAGGCCTCAAATCTAATTGCTTTCGTGCAGCAAACAGCTTCCGTTCATCGGGCAATTCAGGATTATTGAGATGAACGATGAACTTCTGCAATACTGTGTTGGACTGTTTGAGGACCTTTAAATTGGAGAATTATGCCTTGCAGGTGTTTGTCAAATTCGATGAACCTAACCATGTACTATTTTTTATGATAGACACATAAGCAATGCAAAATTCACTTTCTTTACTCAATAAAATCATTGTATGAAAAAACTCTTCTCTCTTCTTGCAATTGTGGCTTTGTTCGCCGCTTGTAAAAAAGACTTCACTTGTGAGTGCACCATCCTGGGCCAAACAGTTAGTCAAACTTTCACCGATGTAAAAAAATCCGAAGCGCAGGATTCTTGCAACGCTGCCAATGCTGGAGCTTCTATTCTCGGTGGATCTTGCGAATTAAAGTAATCCGGAAAATCAAAAAGCGTGAACTTGATGAATCAATTAGGTTCACGCTTTTTCTTTTTGTCAATTAAAAAGTGGCTCCGGCAGGAATCGAACCTGCATCAAGCGTTTAGGAAACGCCTATTCTATCCATTGAACTACGGTGCCATGAGGCCTTAGCATAAAGCCACTGCAAACATCGAAATTTCTGCTTTGATTGCAAGCAGTTGTCCTTCCTCAAATTAATCCGGCTGCAACTTAAACCGGAAAACTCAATACGAAGGTCGATCCTGCTCCCGGAGTGCTCTCGACCACAATTCTTCCACCAAGCTTTTCTGTCAGGCTTCTTACGGTTGCTAAACCAATACCGCTTCCTTTTTTTCCGAATCGATCACGCTCCGTTAGAACCTTAAAGGGCTCGAATATTTGTTTTTTCAATGAATCATCAATGCCTGGCCCGTTATCGCTCACCAACAAAAACCACTGTGCTCCTCGCAATTCAGATTTTACCTCAATTTGCGTGATCGGTTTGTTATTGTAACGAATCGCATTGCTGATTAAATTCAACAGAATTTGTCTTAACAATGTGGGGTCACTCACTACCTCTCCTGCCTGATGCTGAAGATGGATGCGTACCTCAGGTGCTGGTCGAAGCAATTCAATCACATTATCAACGATTGCTTGAATATTCACCACTTGCTTGTTGACTCCGTTCTTTCCAGCCAGCGAATATTCCAATATTCCTTCCACCAAATGCTCTAATTCTTTGGCCGAATGTTGGATAAAGTCAATCATCTTTAGCGATTCCACTCCCAACTGATCGTCTTTTTCCAGCAACTGTGTCAAGGAATAAATGTTCCTCAACGGAGAACGAATATCGTGGGCAACTACATAAGCAAAGCGGGCTAAATCATGATTGGCACCCTCTAACTTTTGCTGCGCTTTTTCCAATTGATGCACTTTACCGGTTAGCTCAATCTGGTTCATGACCTGATTGGCCAACATTTTCAGCATTCTTAGCTGCGATTTGTCCAACTCTCTCGGTTGGTAATCGAATACACTCAAGGCTCCGATAGGATAACCCTCGTGCGTTGTAATCGGAAACCCTGCAAAATACCGATACCCGCCTTCCTGCGAAACTAAATGGTGATTTCTCAAACGCTCGTCCGCCTTTAAATCAGCAATTACAATCGATTTGAAAGGACTGCCCAATGTAAGTGCACAAAGCGACTGATGCCTGGGTAGTTTTCGAACATCGGTTCCATAGGCGGCCAGAATCCATTGTGTATCATGGTCAATCATCGAAATGGTAACCACTGGAACTTTACACGAATCAGCCGCTATTTCTGCAATTTCTTCAAAAGAAATCTCCATACCGGTATCCGCAATCGAATACTGTTTAATGGCCTTTAATCGATTCAATTCAGCCTCTTCCGAAATAATCGGCCATGATGGATTGGTGTAGCTGGTGTTTAACATAATGCGCTTAGGCCGAAGCCTTTTAGTTTAGATAGATTCCCTTTTCGGGTTTTCCGCCAATGAACTATCGGATTTTTAACGAAAGGGCGGCAAATATAGTATTACTCAATACTCAAAAAACACCGGAAGGCCGAAAGCAAAGCGCAATCAAGCATTTGCCGTCTTAATATTCACAAAAACAGGGTTCTAAATTTTATGAATTCACTTTTGAAACCAGTTCTCTCATCTGCAGTACTGCAAAACATACGGTTTCTTCTCTTTCCAGTAAAAGAATTGTTGTGGGCAACTGCCCGGTTAACCACTGTCGTAAGTCCCAATCTCCGGGCGGGCACCGCGTGTTTCGCTCAAATATCAATCGCGCTTGCACCCGCTCTGTAAGGCCTCAACGCGCCGCGATTGATATAACCGCTGCACCCGCTGTCGCAAATTGTTCTAAAATTCAAGCAAAGGGTTTTCAAGCCCTTAATTCAACCATTTTTTCAACTCCGCAAATAAACTGGCCTCTGTAAATGGTTTACCCAAATGCGCGTTCATGCCCGATTCTAAACATTTTTCAATGTCCTCTTTATAAACGTTCGCGGTGAGCCCAATTATCGGAAGCTTCATGCCTAAAGCCCTGATTGCAGCCGTGCTTTCATAACCGTTCATAACCGGCATTTGAACATCCATCAATATCAAATCAAAATCATCCGATTTGGCTTTCTCCACACCCTGCTGCCCATCATCTGCCGTTACCACCTTAACTCCGAAGTTTTCCAAAACGGTAACCGCCAGTAACTGGTTAATTTTATTGTCTTCAACCAACAAAACGGTGTAAGGCTCTGTAAATCGGTATTCTGTTGTTGGATTATTGGCACTCGTAGCCGCAGAAGCCTCTTCAGAAATCGCTGGCTTTACCTTAAACCTAAAACGGAACGTAGCTCCGGGAGTATTTGAACGAAATGGTTTATCTACGGCTGGACTAACCAGTTCAATCTCACCACCCATCAAACGGAGCAATTGCTTCACAATCGAAAGCCCAAGTCCGCTTCCTCCATACTTTCGGGTAAATGAGCCATCGGCTTGTGTAAAGCTGTCGAAAATCAAGCTCTGTTTGTCTTCAGGTACACCAATCCCTGTATCGGTTACACTTCCAACAATGGTAATCAGGTCCGATTTACTGTTGGGCTCCGTTTCTAATTCAAATCGTATCGAAATACCACCGGTCTCTGTGAATTTTATCGAATTGGATACGAGATTTATTACCAACTGCTTAATTCTCGTGGGGTCGCCGTAAATCGATTCCGGAATTCGCTTGTCGAAGTGCATTAAGAATTGGAGACCTTTTTCATTGCTCCGGTATTGGTAAGGAAGCAATGTTTCACGAATAGTTTGGGCAAAATTGAACCGGATATTTTCAATGTTTAATTTACCCTGTTCAATCTTATTCAAGTCCAAAATATCACTCAATAACCGGAGCAAAGTATCGCCCGATGAGCGAATAAGTTCCAGGTACTTCAGGTTATCGGTATTCGGATTGTTTTTAATCAACAAGTCGGTAAAACCTAAAATACCGTTGAGTGGAGTTCTGATTTCATGACTCATATTCGCCAGGAAACCCGATTTAGACCGACTGGCTTTCTCGGCCACTTCACGCGCTGATTCAGCTTCGGCACGCGCCTTTTCCAAATCTGCGGTTCTGTTCCGTACTTTCTCCTCCAGCATCGCATTTTGCTGATTGATTACTCTGATTCGCATGCGGTAACTGAGGTATAAAACCCCAATGATGAAGAGAATTATTCCCAGAATAAACCACCATGTTTTCCAAAACGGACGTAGAATCGTAATTTTTACAACCGCGCCCTTCTCATTCCAAACACCATCGCTGTTCGAGCCTTTCACATAAAAGGTATACTCTCCGGGTTCCAAATTAGAATAGGTCGCAAAACGCCTGCTGCCCGAGTAAATCCAATCCTCGTCAAATCCCTCCAGTTTGTACGCAAACCTATTTTTGTCTGATAAGGCATAGCTCAACGAGGAAAATTCGAAGGTCACATAATTCTGGTTGTAATTGAGTTGTACCGATTCACTCAGCGGAAACTCCTGATCAAGAACCTTAAAGCTGCTAATTACAATGGGTGGAATGAAGTTGTTTCCTTGAATGCTGTCGGGCGAAAACCAATTAAATCCGGCAATTCCTCCAAAGAGCATTTCTCCATTTGAAAGTCGGAGCGCCGCGCCAATATTGAACTCATTACTCTGTAAGCCGTCCAGTACATCGTAATTCCGGAAATTTCTTGTTTTTGTATCGAAACGGGTGATTCCGCTGTGAGTCGATATCCAAAGGTTACCCTTTTGGTCATCCACAATGGCGCTGATTAAGTTGTCAGGTAAGCCTTTTTCCGTCGTGTAATTGATGAATTTACCGGTTTTTCGATCAAAGCGGTTTAATCCTCCTCCATAAGTGCCTACCCAGAAAAAACCAAAACGGTCTTCACAAAAGGCAACAACGCTGTTATGACTGATGGAGGTGCTGTCGGAAACTTGATTTTTGTAAGTGATAAATGTTTTTTTCTTCCGGTCAAATTCCATCATTCCGCCACCCAGAGTCCCTACCCAAAGTTTACCATAGCGGTCCTCAACAATGGCATAAACCGAGTTTGAAATTTGTGTTTCAGTGATTAATGGATCAGGACGGAATAAATCAAAATTGCCGGTTTCTGGTTGAAACAGCAGCAATCCTTTTCGGCTTCCCGCGAAAATCTCGCCTTGCCGGGTTTGGTAAATAACATGAATCTCATTGTTGAGCGAATTCGGGTTGAAGCGGTCGAATCGGAAAGGAATGGCTTTGCCCGTCTTGGGATTAAATAGATTGAGCGCGTTAGATGTTCCTACCCAAAAGCGATTATTTCTATCGATTAATATTGATTTAATTTCATTCGAAACCGGATCTGCGTCCGATTCCGACTCAATCATATAGCGCACAAAGCGCTTTTGAGATTTATCGTATCGGTTCAGGCCTTCTCGGGTTCCAACCCAAAGCGAACCCGAGGAATCAACGGCAAAGCAGTGCACAATATTCGACGAAATACTGTTGGGGTCGTCGGGAATACGCTGGATTTTCTGAAATCTACCGTTCAGCTTGCTGTAGATATTAATGCCCTCCGCAGTAATAATCCACATTGCGCCACTTTTATCGGTAAACACGTGGCGAACATCGTTATTCAACAAACTCTGAGGCTTGGCCGGATTGTTAAAAATACATTCAATGGCTTCACTTTCTTTGTGAATAAGATTCAAACCATCAGAAGTAGCTACCCAAATGTGGCCTTTATCATCTTCCGTAATGTCGTTAATGTAGTTTGATGAAATTGTGCCTGCTTGCCGTGTGTCGTGAATAAATGTCCGAAGTCGCCCGCTTTGCCGGTCGAGATACATTAAACCACCACCGGCGGTCCCAAACCAAATCCTGCCTTTCGTGTCTTCTTGTATTGCAGTAATATTGGTTGAATACCGTTCCTTTTCACTGTCGTTAAGGTCCTGAAAGCTTGTAAACCGAGCATTGTCGGTTTCCAGTTTATTGATTCCCCTGCGCGTACCAATCCATAAGTCGCCACTGCGATCGCGGGCTATCACATTCACAAAGTTGCTCGAAATGGTTCCGGCATCGTTGGCCGAATATTGGAACGATTTAAATATTCCAGTTTTTACGTTGAATCTTACCACGCCACCGCCGAAAGTCCCCAACCATAAATTCCCTTCCGAATCCTCTTCAATCGATCTCACATCGTTATTCGACAACGAAGCTGCATTTCTTGGATCGTGTTTGTAACGGGTAAATTTAAATGTACTGGGCTCGAACTTCGTCAGCCCGCCCCAGGTACCGATCCAAATATTGCCATCGTTGGTCGCATGAACCGTATTCACATTGTTGTGGGCAAGGCTATTGGCATTGTGCGGATCGTGGCGGTATTCCTTCACCGAATAGCCATCAAATCGATAAAGCCCATTGGTGGTTCCAAACCAAATATAACCTTCCGGATCTTGTGTATGAGAGGTGATGTTACTCTGGTACATCCATTTTTGAGGCGAAAGTCGCTCGAAGTCAATCACTTGCTTCTGCGCTTCCAGCTTTAAACTAAAGCTCATCAACACCATTAAAAACCACAGCAGGAATCTACAATGCATAGTTTCGAATAACACCGCAATTTAAGAGGTAAAATGGCTGCATGTTGTCCATTCTCCAACTGCGTCTTACATGTCAGATGGTTATGAAGTTAAATCATTAATCTGATAATCTGCGATTTGTGAAAATATCAATCTGCCGGGCAATATGCCTGTGAAGCTCCCGTTTGTTTGATGTTGTTTAAAAAGCCTATGCAAAAAACCTTTACACCTGAAGATGTAATTCGTTTCGCCTACGGTGAAATGGAAACTCCTGAGGCGATGGCCTTCCGCACCGAAATTGAGGATTGCCATGAAACCGCTCAAGAACTCCGTAGCATTAACGAAGTACGCGACTTGCTGGATGTTTCGTCCGGGCATCCCAGACAAGCCACTATTCAAGCAATCTTGAATTATTCCCGGGCATTGCAGATCGAGCCTACCTCAATTCACGGGCTCACTGCAGAAATGGTTATGAATTAGTTTGGTTTAGTTTTTCTCTGAAATCCCCGGTCCTGAAAATAGGTCGGGGATTTTTTTTTCAACTTTGTCGCATGACGCGGAAAGAACGAACCCGATTGGTGCTGGAGTATTTTGAGCAAAACAGCTTACCTGCCGAAACCGAATTGCAATACAGTAACCCTTACGAACTGCTCGTTGCCGTCGTGCTTTCTGCGCAATGCACCGATAAAAGGGTGAATATTGTTACCGCTCCATTGTTTCGCCGATTTCCCGACCCCGAAAGTTTGGCCGAGGCCTCTGTAGATGAGATTTTTAGCTTTATTCGCTCGGTTTCCTATCCAAACAACAAGGCCAAGCACCTCAGCGGTTTAGCCCACATGCTCGTGCATGAAATGAACAGCATCGTGCCTTCGGAAGTAGAACAACTGCAGCGTTTGCCCGGCGTGGGACGTAAAACAGCCAATGTAATTGCCTCCGTGGTGTTTGATAAACCGGCCATGGCTGTCGATACCCATGTATTTCGGGTTTCGGCCCGTCTTGGGCTCACCCGCGGAGCTAAAAATCCCCGTCAAGCCGAAGAGCAGCTCATGGCTGTAATTCCTGAAGACAAGGTAGCGCGCGCTCATCACTGGATTATTCTACATGGCCGCTACATCTGTTTGGCCCGAAAACCTTTGTGTGAGCGTTGCGCACTAACAGCGCTTTGTAGTTACTACGGCAAAGCCAGTCGAAAAAAGCCATCCAACAACACGGTCAAACAAAAGCCTAAAGTGGTTGTTTCTAAGTCCAAACCAATAAAAGAATCATGACCACATTAAAAGCCGGCGATCAGGCTCCCGCATTTTCAGGAGTTGATCAGGATGGGAAAACCATAAGTTTAGCTGATTTCAAAGGGAAAAAGCTTGTCATTTATTTTTATCCGAAGGATGACACTCCGGGTTGCACTGCAGAAGCCTGCAGCTTGCGCGACAATTACGAGGCGCTTCAAAAAGCAGGTTTCGAGATTCTGGGCGTAAGCACCGATTCGGAAAAGTCGCACCAAAAGTTCATTCATAAATACAGTCTGCCATTCCGTCTCATTGCCGACACCAAAGCAGAAGTGGCAACCTTGTTTGGCGTTTACGGCCTCAAGAAGTTTATGGGCAAAGAATACATGGGTATTGCCCGCACTACTTTTGTGATTGACGAGAAAGGTAACATCGCAGAAGTTATTTCAAAAGTCGACACCAAGAATCACGCTGCCCAATTGCTCTGATAACAAAGCAATTAACCGTTTTTCCAATCTCTTTACTGAAAAGGCGATTTTCAAAATAGTTATAAACATCGTCGCATCGAATTGGATTTTTGACGTATTTCGTGGCAAAATGATTTAACACACATTGTATGAGCAAAGACGTGAACACCGACAAGCTGAAGGCGCTTCAGGTTATCATCGATAAAATCGACAAAACCTACGGCAAAGGAACCATTATGAAAATGGGCGAACAGGCCGTAGAATCTACAGAAGTGATTCCAACCGGGAGTATTACACTCGACATGGCGCTCGGTGTTCAAGGCTTTCCAAAGGGAAGGATTGTTGAAATCTACGGTCCTGAATCTTCCGGTAAAACAACGCTGGCCATTCACGCCATTGCTCAAGCGCAAAAGCAGGGTGGTATTGCAGCCATCATTGATGCGGAGCATGCCTTCGATCGCTACTACGCCGAAAAATTGGGTGTTGATGTAGAAAACCTACTGATTTCACAACCCGACAATGGCGAGCAAGCCCTTGAAATTGCCGACAATTTAATTCGCTCAGGAGCCATCGATATCATTGTAATCGACTCAGTAGCAGCACTTACGCCTAAGTCAGAAATCGAAGGCGAGATGGGCGATTCTAAAGTTGGGTTACAAGCCCGCTTGATGTCCCAAGCCTTGCGTAAACTCACCGCTACAATTAGTAGAACAGGTTCAACCTGCATCTTTATCAACCAGTTGCGTGAAAAAATCGGGGTGATGTTTGGCAACCCAGAAACAACTACCGGAGGTAACGCTCTGAAATTTTACGCCTCCATTCGACTGGATATCCGTCGGATTGGTCAAATCAAAGACGGAGATACCGTCGTTGGAAACCGAACCAAGGTGAAAGTGGTGAAGAACAAAGTGGCTCCTCCATTCCGGACTGCCGAATTCGATATTATCTACGGAGAGGGCATCTCTCGTTTGGGCGAAATCATCGACCTCGGTGTTGAACATGGTGTGGTGAAAAAGAGTGGCTCATGGTTTAGCTTCGACGAAACCCGTCTGGGTCAGGGTCGCGATGCCGTTAAATCACTTTTAGCCGATAACCCAGATTTGGCTGATCAGATTGAATCCCGCATCCGTGAAGCCATCACCGGTGCTGTACCTGCCTGATTTAGTTTTTAAATAATTAAGCCCGAAGCGGAAATGGCGTGATTTTGTCGCCTTCTGTTTCGGGCTTCTTTCTTTTATTTGGGCTTTCAAATTGAATCGCATGGGTCTGAGAAAGCTTGCTCCCTTTTGGTTGCTGATTTTAGTATTGATGGCTTCCTGCGGCGATAAGCCCGCCGACCTCAGTACCATTGAAGGAATGAATGCCGCGTTGGAAGAAAACCCCAACGATACTGCGGCTCTATACGCCCGCGCCCGGTATTTTCTGGGAAAGGGTAAGCCCGATTCAGCAGTGGTCGACATGCAGCAGCTAATCCGCATCGATTCTACCCGCTCAAGCTATTTCGTCACCCTGGCCGATATCTATCTTGTGACCAACCGAACCCGGTTTACCCGTCAGGCCTTACAAAAAGCCATCAGCCTTGATGCATCCAATACCGATGCCCACATGAAGCTGGCCGAACTGTACTTGTATGTGGAGATGCGACAAGAAGCCCTCAATTCACTCAACGAGGTGTTGAAACGCAACAAAACCAACCCTAAAGCCTATTATTTAAAAGGCATGGTTTACAAAGAAGGGGGCGATACCAGTCTGGCTATTTCCAGCTTCCTTACGGCTGCTGAACAAGACCCTCAATACGCCAATGCCTATGAACAGCTGGGTTTGATTTACGCAGCGAAACATGATAAGCGGGCCATCGATTTTTATAACAATGTGCTAAAAGTGAATCCAAACAATTCACAAACGCGCTACAACATCGGTTACTTTTATCAGCAGCATGGCGAATTAGACAAAGCGATTGAGGTGTATACCGAACTGGCAACCAAGGACCCCACTTATCCTTTTTCGCATTACAACATCGGTTTCATTCTGTTTGAGTACCAAAATAAACCAGCCGAAGCCCTCCCTTATTTCTTGCAAGCTGCAAAAGTCAAGGCCGATTATGCCGAAGCCATCTATATGGCCGGTTTGTGTAATGAGAAGCTGGGAAACAAAGAGTTAGCCGTACAGGATTATCAGGA
>CANHCM010000033.1 GCA_947459155.1 Bacteroidota bacterium
GTTGTTCCGGTTTTCTGAACCTCTTCTTCGAGTTGGCGGATGCGTTTGCTTCGTTCAAGGCCATCAATCGGCAGGTAGCCATGAAAGCGAAACTGCTGTCCGTTCATTCCACTCGCCATGAGCGTTAGAAAAATGGAGGATGGCCCAGGGTAAGGAATGACTGTAAATCCTTGGCGATGTGCTGCCTGGACAAGTGCAGAACCGGGGTCGGCAATTCCCGGACAGCCGGCTTCTGAGAGTAAACCGGCTTTCCCTTTTTTCGACAAGGTTGCAATGGCATCTTTTATATCAGAGGCCTTGCTGTCTTTATCGATGCGGATAATTTCAGTATCGTCGAACGAGGCCGTAAAACCCGCTTTTCGGAGAAACCGTCGGGCGCTTCGTTCATTTTCTACGAAAAACAAGGAGAGCGACTGGATGAGCTCCAGCTCCTGCGCGCAAAGGGTGCTTATCGGCGCTTCTTCGCCGAGGGTAACCGGAAGGAGGTGTAATTCGATGGATTGGCTTGCGGGATTCAAAGCTTGCGAATTATCGCTTCGGAGGCTTTGGTGATCATTTCATACACTTCCTCAAAGCCGTCGAGATTTCCATAGTATGGGTCAGGTACGGAGCGATTGAGGCCAGGTTCAACTTCGTTCATGATCAGAATCACCTTTTTGCGGTCCTCTTCGTTGCGGGCCAGATTGAGCACATTCATCATGTTCGACGAATCCATGGCGTAGATGTAGTCGAACTCATCGAAATCGTGAACGGTAAATTGTCGGGCAGCCAAACCCGAAATGTCAATTCCTTTTTTCTGGAGCACCCTAACAGCTCTGAAGTCAGGGGCTTCTCCGCTGTGATAGCCGGAAGTGCCTGCCGAATCAACGATAACACGTGCTCCACTTTTCTCAATAGCCTTTCTAAGAATACCTTCGGCCATGGGCGACCGACAGATGTTCCCTAAACAAACCATTAATATTTTCCTGACCGACAATGCGCTTGCTTGCTAAAATTGAAGTTTACTGATTGCCGATTTTCTTTTCGATTTCCTCGATGTACACCCTGAATTTTTTGTCGGTTTCAATCAGATTGTTCACTGTACGACAAGCGTGTAAAACAGTTGCATGGTCTTTACCTCCGCATTGAAGTCCGATGCTTGCCAAAGACGATTTGGTCATGTTTTTAGCGAAGAACATGGCGATTTGGCGGGCCTGAACCACTTCTCTCTTGCGTGTTTTTGACTTCAGCAGTTCGAGTGGAAGGTTAAAATAGTCGGAAACGATTTTTTGGATGAAGTCGATAGAGATTTCGCGGGTGGTGTTCTTCACGAACTTGTCGATCATCTGACGAGCCAGCTCCAAAGTGATGGCTTTACGGTTCAGGGTTGATTGAGCAACAAGTGAAATCAACGCGCCTTCGAGTTCTCGAACGTTTGTGGTGATGTTGTAGGCCAAATATTCGATTACCTCCTTAGGCATCTCAATGCCATCGGCATAAATTTTCTTTTCGAGGATGGCAATACGGGTCTCGAGATTGGGCACCTGTAGATCGGCAGAAAGGCCCCACTTGAATCGTGATAAAAGGCGTTGTTCGAGTCCAACCAATTCTATGGGCGACTTATCTGAGGTAAGCACGAGTTGCTTGCCGGTTTGGTGCAGGTGATTGAAAATCTGGAAGAATATATCCTGTGTTTTCTCTTTACCTGCGAAGAACTGCACATCATCGATGATCAACACATCGATCATTTGATAGAAGTGTATAAAATCGTTGTGTGAGTTGTTCTTTACCGCATCTACAAACTGATGGCAGAACTTTTCCGATTGAACGTAGAGTACTGTTTTGTTGGGGAAATTCCGTTTGATCTCCAATCCGATGGCATTGGCCAAGTGGGTTTTTCCTAAACCAACGCCACCATAAATTAGAAGAGGGTTGAAGGCTGTTCCACCGGGTTTGTTTGCCACGGCAAAGCCAGCTGAGCGGGCCAAACGATTACAGTCGCCCTCAACAAGGTTATCGAATGAGTAGTTTGGATTCAGTTGCGATTCCACGTTGAGCTTCTTCAAGCCCGGTAGAATGAACGGATTCTTAATCGAGTTGCTGTTCAGGTCGATAGGCATCGAAACCGGCGGATTCTTGGTTTTTGCATTAACCGCCGGAATATTGATGGTGTATGGGTTAGAGCTTCTATACGAGTTCTCCATGATAATGGAGTACTCCAAACGGCCATCCGGACCTAATTCTTTGTTTATGGTTTTCTTCAGTAAGTCAATGTAATGTTCCTCCAACCATTCATAAAAGAACTGACTGGGCACCTGAATCGTCAATACTTTCCCGTTTAGCTTCACTGGTCTGATGGGTTCAAACCAGGTCTTAAAGCTTTGCTGGTTCACATTGTCCCGAATTACATCCAGACAGTTCTGCCATACCTTCTCAAATTCGTTCTCCATTCTCCTGTAAGAGGTTTTAGTTGTTAGTCTGTAATTTATGTATTGGCTATCTGCAAGTTCCACCTCACAACCGTTCCATTCTTGCAGCGAGCAAATATTTAGCAAAAAATCATTAAAAAAAAATTAAATAGCTATTGACTTTTTGAAATCTTCAATTTGGGCCGAAGCCTTGTTATTCGTGTTGTTGCTGCTACTAAACTGCCAGTTTACGCGTCCCAGTCGGAGTCCTGCCCAACCTACCTGATTGATGATCACCGAATTCCCCTCCAAATTTAAGGAAACCTCAGGTTTTTCAAGGAATGTATGAGTGTGACCCCCTAAAATTGCATCGATGTTCCTTGATTGTGAAGCAAGTACCCTGTCAGACACCTTCGAATCGGTATACGAATACCCTAAATGAGATAAACATATAACCAGATCGCACCCCTTCTCTTTCTTCAGTTTAAACGCTTCTAAATTAGCTTTTTGAATAGGATCATAGTATTGAATACCTTTAATATTTTCGGCCGGCAGCAGAGGCCCCAGTTCAATACCAACACCCAGAATACCAATCTTCAAGCCTCCCTTGCGAACTATTACCGAGGGCTTCACCCATTGATCCAACTTCGTATCGCCCCAGCCATAATTACAATTCACAAATGGAAAACGCGCCCAACTCAGCATCTTTTTCAAGCCTTCAATGCCATTGTCGAAGTCGTGATTGCCCAAAGTTGCCGCATCATACCTCATCAAATTCATCAACTCAATCTCCGGCTTACCCGCGTAATAGTTGAAATAGGGTGTGCCCTGCACAATGTCGCCGGCGTCGAGCAACAAAACCTCGCCATCTTCCGCCCTGATTTGCTCTACGAGTGTTGCTCTTCGCGCTGCACCACCCTGGCCGGGAAATTTAGGATCGTTTTGAGGGAAGGGATCAATTCTACTGTGCCAATCGTTTGTATGTAGCACCGACAACCTTTTGTTTCGCCTTGCTTCACTGGCGAACAGTTCCGGTGTGCTTACCGCGCTCAGGGCAAGAAAGCCTAAGCCTGCCTTAATCCACCTGCGACGGTTGTTATCGGGTTTGTATTGTTCTTCCATCGAGCTTTGGATTGAGGGTTTCACCCCGTTGATTGAGCTGAATCAGTGCCTTCTCAATGCCATCGCGCACCTTCAGGTTCGGGCGTAACAGCTCTTCGTAGCGTATGTTGTACTTATCGCCTCCATTGACCAGATAATCGGAGGTGAGTAACCAGTATGACGATTGCTCCGGCTTGGCCGGAACCGACCATGACCGAACCGTATTGCCATCCAGCGATAGCTGAATGCCCGATAACGGAGCCCCGCCTTTGGCCGCAACGCCCAAAAGAAAGGTATCGATTTGCGCACGATTCATCAGCACCATCACCAACTCGTTTTCGAATGGCATCAATTCAAACACATGATTTCGGGTGATGGCGCCTTTCGGCCACTCCACTCTGAGTCCGCCAGTGTTTAGGAAACAGATGTCGGCCATCCTGCCTGCAAAGACAATCTCATTCCGCAGTAAATCGGTTATGGCATTGCCTAAAGTAGATTCGGGCAGACCCTTAACCGCCGCTGCGCTGCTTGTACACAGTGTTTCGGCCATGGAGGCCTGCATGGGCTCGCGGTATGGACGAATCAGGGCTTCGGCTTTTGTGTCGGTTTGGTTGGATGACGAAAGCGTATATGGCTCAGTAAGCGGTTCATTTTTAGGCGTATAGCTAGCGCAGGATGACCATACGATCAGGTGGATAACCTGATGAATAACTTTTGGAATGCGCATGAGAATAGAGGCCTTAATGCTCACAAATTTAAGCACCCTAATCTAAATGAGGACATAAAACCATGTTTCAACACGAAACCCAGCTTAGAGTGCGTTATGCAGAAACCGATCAAATGGGATTTGTGTATTACGGTCAGTATGCTACCTATTTTGAGGTTGCCCGTGTTGAAGCACTTCGCAGCCTCGGATGCACCTACAGGGCGCTGGAGGATTCGGGCGTGCTAATGCCTGTAACTCAGTTTCAGATTGGTTATAAAAAGCCGGCGTTGTATGATGAGCTGTTAAAAATCGTTACCCAAATCAAGCAACTGCCCGGTGTGCGAATCCGTTTTGATTACGCGACGTATAACCCCGAAGGAACATTGCTGAACGAGGCCTTTACCGAACTGGTTTTCCTCGATGCAACAAGCCGCCGGGTTCGAAAGGCACCCGAAACGCTGATCCAATCATTACAACCCTTTTTTCAAGATGGCATATAAATTGGCAGTCGGCCCGCAATTCCAAAATATGTATCGCTTCCTTCTTTTGGCCTTGTGGATAATCCTTGCAAAAGGAGCCACGGCTCAGTTGCGCATCGTTGATCGCTCAAAGCTTTCTGACCAACCTAAACCGGTCGAAATTCGGGTTCACTTTATCATCGGCGACAACGGCGATACCATTCCAACCGTTACACTGCAGCCCATTACTGTGCAGGAAACCCGGATTTTCGCCTCCAAACGGGAGGAACGGAAATGGTCGCGACTCAAACGCGATGTCGCTAAAGTTTACCCTTACTCCAAGATTGCCGGGAAAAAGCTCAAGGAGTACAACGACAAAATGATGGGCCTCAAACCGGCCGAACAAAAGAAATTACTGCGCCTGGCGGAAGAAGATCTCAAGAAAGAATTTGAGGATGACATTCGCGATATGACCTTAAACCAAGGGCGTATTTTGATCAAATTGATTGACCGCGAAACCGGAAATACCTCATACTCACTGGTGAAAGATCTTCGGGGCTCGTTTCAAGCCTTCTTTTGGCAGTCGCTCGCGCGGATTTTTAGCGTGAATCTGAAGTCGTCGTACGACCCGAACAGCAATGCCGAAGACCGCATGATTGAAGACATCGTGTTAACGATCGAAGACGGCACTTTTGTCAATTAGGGCAAACGGAAACCCTCAATTTAGAGCCTGAATCAAGGCTTCAGCGAAACCTTAGGCCTTGCGAAAACGTGCAGCCGGAATTAAATCCTTAGTGCCGTGGCTGTAATCGTAAAAGCCCACTTTTGACTTCACTCCCAGGTGCCCGGCCGTAACCATATTTACAAGCAAAGGCGAGGGCGCGTACTTTGGATTGCCAAAGCCATCCTGCAAAACCCGTAAAATCGACAGACAAATGTCGAGGCCGATAAAGTCGGCCAGTTGCAGTGGACCCATTGGATGGGCCATACCCAATTTCATGACGGTATCGATTTCTTCAACGCCGGCTACGCCTTCATGCAGGGTGATGATCGCTTCGTTGATCATCGGCATGAGGATTTTATTGGCGACGAATCCCGGGTAATCGTTTACCACCACCGGTACTTTCGACAGTTGGAGGCTTAACTGATGAACGGCATTGGACGTTTCGGCGCTTGTGGAGTAACCATTGATGATCTCAACCAACTTCATTACCGGAACCGGATTCATGAAGTGCATACCGATGACTTTGTCGGGACGACCAGTTACTGCGGCAATGCGCGAAATGGAAATCGACGATGTGTTGGAAGCCAGTACACACTCCGGTTTACAAAACTGGTCGAGCTTTCTGAAAACATCGGCCTTTATCTCAAAGCGTTCTGAAGCCGCTTCAACAACGAGGTCGCGGTCGGCAAGTTGCTGGTCGAATTGTGTGCTGGTGCGAATGTTTGCCAGTGTTGCAGCCTTGTCGGCTTCGCTGAGTTGGCCTTTGGCAACCTGACGATCGAGGTTTTTGCCAATGGTAGAGAGACCACGCTCGAGGGCTTCGGCGCTCACATCAATCAACAAAACCGGGAAACCAAACTGGGCAAAGGTGTGTGCAATACCATTTCCCATGGTTCCAGCTCCAATAACAGCTATGTTTTTCATTCTTCGACGATTTTGGGTGTGCAAAGAAAAGAAATCCAAAGCCGAAATGTTCTGGATTTCA
Organism: Bacteroidota bacterium; assembly: GCA_947459155.1. Classification (GTDB taxonomy): domain Bacteria; phylum Bacteroidota; class Bacteroidia; order M30B66; family M30B66; genus CAMCXT01. The sequence continues at coordinate 6,362 of CANHCM010000033.1, forward strand.
GTTCGTGCCAATTAATTTTAAGGCATCATTCTGATAAACAATGATTTGTAAAGGATATTGGTGCTGTCATCAGGCTGGGCCTGCGTAAAAGCAGCTTACTTACCGCGGCCCTGCAAAACAATCAAGGCGGTGTAAATCATGATTTTAAAATCGAGCGCAAGGGTCATGTTCTCAACGTACAAGATGTCGTATTTGAGGCGCTCGACCATTTCGGTAACATTCTCGGCGTAACCGAATTTCACTTGTCCCCAACCGGTAATTCCGGGCCTTACCTTTTGCAGAATGCGATAATGCGGAGCCACCTGCACAATCTGGTCGATATAATGTTGGCGTTCGGGGCGAGGACCTACAATAGACATGGTGCCAATAAGCACATTGTAAAACTGAGGGATTTCGTCGAGTCGTGTTTTACGCATAAAACGCCCGAAAGGTGTGATTCGACTGTCGTGTTTACTGCTCAGTTGCGGCCCCATTTTCTCGGCATCTATATACATCGAGCGGAATTTATAGATGCGAAAAGGTTTGCCGTTTAAGCCAATCCGGTAATGGCTATACAGGGCTGGCCCGGGCGAACCGACCTTCACAATGATGGCGATGACGAGGAATACCGGAAAAAAGATACCTAAGACCAGCAGGGAAATCACAATGTCGAAAAGCCGTTTCAACGAGCGTTGCCAAACAGGCATGATAACGCGGTTAATTTCGATGACAGGAGCGCCAAAGATGGCCGACATTTTAACCGAGCCGAGCAGAATATCGGTAATGTCGGGGATGACCTTAATATATACGTTGGTTACTTCGAGCTCGGTGAGAATTTTTCCCAGATAGCTGTGCTCGTTGCTTTCGGGCGCTACAATTACTTCTTCCACATCGCGCTCACGAATGATGCTGGCCAAATTTTCAAACGACCCGATGTTGTGCAGCTCCTGAGCGAGTTCGGGTTCAAAAGAGCCGTTTACCGGTATGTAGCCGAGGAAGTGGTTCCCGCTGGAAACCGGTTGTTCCTTGATTTTTCGGTAAATGTCTAAGGCCTTTGGTCCGGCTCCGATGAGCAGCGTATTGAACTGAATGCGACCTGTTTGAACTCTGCGCGCATTGATGGTAGAAAGGATGGCCCGTTCGATAAAGGTGATGCCGGTGTGCAATCCGAACAAAGCCAAAAATGAGCTGTAGTAATAGCGATAGGAGGGAACAAAGTCGTCGAGCGAGATGGCAAAAAACAAGACCAGTGAGCCCAGGAGGCAGACCATTAGTGTGTTTCCGACGATGCCCAAACGCGACTTACGAAACACTTCATGGTAATTTCCGGCCGCCTGATAGAGCACAAGCCAGAAAAGCGGAATGAGCAATAGACCTGAGTAGTAATTCGCGTCAAACTCGATGGGAATGGCGTGTTGGAAGCGTATCGGTTCGAGCCACACCTTACGAAAGAGGTAGTATAATGTCCACGCAGAGGCAGCGGCACACCAATCGGTGAAGGCCTGAAGAAATGCCTGATTACGGTCTCTGCGGGTAGAATTCACGTTCGCTAATAAACGATTTTAACGTTATCGATGTAGAGGTTCAGCGGACCTGAGCCTGGTTCTTTGAGTGATTGGAAAAAGATGCGGTAGTTCACGGCATTCACCTGTTCGCTCACCGCCCGGGTGAGGTTGACATACATCTTATTCCAGGTTTCGCTGGGGAAGACGTTAATCAATGAGGTGGTTCGCGTTCCGGAGGTTGCGTAAAACGAACGTAGCCCAACACCAAAGGCATGGCTACATTTATAATCGAACTCGAGATAGACGAGGGTTCCTTGTTTGGGAAGTTCGAGGGCATCTACCATTTGAAACTCAACGGCACCTGAATCTCTCAATAAACTGGCTTTCAAGCTACCGGCACCCTCGAATACCTCGGCCGGGTTGGAGGTTAAACCAATCAGCGTATCGCTTCCACCGGAGGCCTCGAAGCGATTTCCGCTCAAATCGTCGAAATTGGAGATGAACGGAAATATGAGGGAGTCGAAATAGGCAATCTCGGGACTAAAGCTTACGGATTCGCCCGGAATTAAATCGGCGGTGGCCGAATAGAAACGATAGAATGGGTAAGGGGCTCTTGTGGCCGACAAGCCGTTGATTTTGATGCCGGCTCCAATTAGTACTTCACGGTTGCCGCTGCTGAGCACGGGCACACGGCAAGGCAATTCAAAAGCGCCCAGTAGCTGGCCATCTACGTAAATCCAGGCATCGGTAATTCCGGAAGAGCTGCTACCCTGAATTACCGGGTCGGTGCTGAGGCTGAACTCCTTCACCTCGATATACGCAGGAACATCTTCGTCGGGATTGATGAGGTTGCACGACGAAAGCGTAAGCCCAAGTAGTAGAAGAAACAGGTAGTTGTGCTTCATCAGGAGAGCAAATGGGGAGCGTTACTCATTTTTTCGATAATCCGGTAGGCCACATCCATGGCCTGTAATCCATCGCTCGCACTAACAACGGGCTGACGGTTTTTGGCAATGGCATCAGCAAAACTCTCCAGTTCGGTTTTTATTGCGTTGATGGGTACAATTTCAGGCTTTTCAAGGAAAATCTCCTTTTTCCCTTTTTCTGGTCCCAAATCAATGGTGAGTGCCAACGGGTCGGCTTCTCCTTGCAGGGGTTCGAGGCGGATAATCTCGGCTTCTTTCTCCAGGAAGTCGACGCTGATGTAGGCATCGCGCTGGAAAAACCGGGTTTTGCGCATGTTTTTCATCGACAAACGACTCGAGGTCAGGTTGGCCACGCAGCCATTGTCGAATTCGATACGGGCATTGGCAATGTCGGGCGTGTCGCTTACCACCGAGACTCCACTTGCGCTGATCTTGCGCACGGCGCTTCCCACACTTTTGAGCACAATGTCGATGTCGTGTATCATCAAATCGAGCACTACAGAAACATCGGTACCTCGCGGATTAAACTGCGCCAGACGATGGGTTTCGACAAACATGGGATTTTTGAGGTAAGGCTGGGCAGCTACAAAGGCCGGATTGAAACGTTCAACGTGTCCAACCTGCACCTTTTTTCCGGCTTCCTCGGCCAGAAACATGATTTGACGGGCTTCCTCAACAGTTGTCGCCAATGGCTTTTCGATGAATACATGCCGGCTCATGCGCAAGGCTTTGCAGGCGTAATAGTGGTGCGAAAGGGTAGGGGTTACGATATCTACTACGTCGCAGGCTTCGATGAGTGCTTCGGCACTTTCGAAAAGCCGTATCGATTCCTGCCGGGCAAATGCCTCAGCTACAGGAGTATCGGTATCAAAAAAGCCTTCAAAATGGAAATGTTCCGACTCACGAATACACTTGATATGAATCTTTCCCAAGTGGCCGGCCCCGATGACCCCGATTTTTAACATACCATACTCAATTTCGGCACAAACCTACACGTTTTCCAACTATAACCCGAAGCTAAAGCATGGTTTGAGAAATGAAAAAATAAACATCACTTTGTGAACTAACAGACGCGCGGCTTGCTGCCATTAGCGGCATCACTCCGAAATTTGCCTGAGGAGATTAAGTATGAAGTTTACAGAAACCTATCGACACAAGGGGCTTCGCCGACAAATGGTGGAGGCATTAAGGGAACGGAAAGTAGCCGATGAAGCCACCTTGAGTGCCATGCTTGAAGTTCCTCGACACCTTTTTTTTCCCGATCAGGCTTTTTTGGAAAAGGCATACGAAGACATCGCCTTTCGGATTGGGGCCGGACAAACGATTTCGCACCCTTCCACAGTGGCGTATCAGACCACATTGCTACAAGCAAAAAAAGGTATGAAGGTTTTGGAAATTGGCACCGGAAGCGGTTACCAGTGCGCGGTGTTGTTACAATTGGGTTTAAAGGTTTACTCAATAGAACGTCAGCACGAACTCTTTATTCGCACCCGAAAATTGTTCGAATCTTTAGCGCTTAAGCCCTACACTTTTTTTGGGGATGGCTATCAAGGCCAACCGACTTTTGCGCCTTTCGACCGGATTTTAGTTACAGCCGGTGCTCCAATTGTACCGCCGGCTTTGCTCGAGCAATTGGTTCCGGGTGGAAGAATGGTAATACCGGTAGGTGAGCTGGATGTTCAGGAAATGTTGGTGATTGACAAAGACGCTGATGGAAATCTGAAGCAGGAGATTCATGGTGAATTCCGTTTTGTACCGATGCTCGAAGAGAAGAATTTCGGAGATGGTACCGGGCTCATTCGCCGCAGATAGCTTTTCAAAAGTAAGTTCTCGGGTTAGCCAAGAATACCGCACCGGTTTCTGAGCCCAATTTGGATACGCGAGCCGCGTTAGTGATTGGCGTGGAAAGGCCGCTGGACGCGGAGCGGACACGGACTTGAAACAGAAAGCACGACCCCGGCTTACCGGGGGAACGCCCTGAAAAATTCGATCAATCGGAATTAAATTCAAAGCTTTAGGGCGATTCAATGCTGTTTGAGGATGGGCGATTGGGGCAAATTGCTATTTTCGCTCTCGTTCAAATTGCCCTCATGAAGCCGCTACGCCATTTTGAAAACCTCGACGCTCTTCGATTTATTGCCTTTTTTTCTGTGTTCTGCCTGCACATGGTGAGCTTTGGCCTTTATTATAATGGCGAAGATTGGTACCAATGGATTGAGACTTCATTAATTAGAAACGGCGATTTAGGGGTGAATTTCTTTTTCACCCTCAGCGGTTTTTTGATTACCAACCTGCTCATTCAGGAAAAAGAAGATGATGGAAAAATAAATATTCTCGGATTTTATGCACGGCGTTTTTTGAGAATTTGGCCACTCTATTTTGTGTTAATTATAACCGGATTTGTAATTATACCGCTGTTTCTCAATGCCTATCCACAATTCAATCCGTTTAGCGACTATTATTCACTTATTCCTTACGATAGAATTTGGTATTATTTATTATTTCTGGCCAATTTCGATTTGGTTAATTATGCTTACCCAATACCTGTTTTAGCCATTTTATGGTCGATTTCAGTTGAAGAACAGTTTTATATTTTTTGGCCTGTACTTTTTACACTGGTTCCCCGTAAATACATGATTTATGCACTGTTTGCAGTCCTTATTGGTGCAGCAACCTATCGGTTTTTTCAGTGGAACGAAGTGGCTTATTTATTCAATACTTACCAATTGGGTAATGTGGATGTTCCTCACCCGCCCGACGTAGTTTCTCAATTTAATCAGCTCAATCAACAAGCCACCTTAAGCACGCGCTTTCACACGTTGAGCATCTTTTCTGATATTGCCATGGGTGCGCTGTTGGCTTTTGGACTCTATTATTATCAAGGCGTTCGTGATTATTTCACGAATCTTCCGCGAAAGTCGATTGTATTGCCCTATATCGCAGCCATTGTATTGGTAACCATTCGTGAAACTACTTACAGTCTCCGGTTTTACAGTATTATTCAGTGGGTAAATGCCATTGAACCGGCTTTATTTTCGTTCATTTTCGCCTTTATTGTCGGAGAGCAAAACTATTCCCGGGAATCGTTTTACAAGTTTGGAAAACTCAAATTTATCTCTGCACTTGGCAAATTTTCCTACGGACTCTACATCTGGCATTTGGTGGTCATTTGGACTGTTTTTTTCCTCTTCAAGGCCTTGAATTTACAGCCCGAAGTCGATAATCCCTGGGTTTTTCTTTCGCAAATCATCTTATGTTTTGCCGGAACAGTGGGCTTAGCCTGGCTTAGTTACCATTATATCGAAATGCCCTTCCTGCGTTTCCGCAATCGCTTCCGTTCCAACCGCAATCGCGACTATTTCACGGGAGAGAAAGGTGAAATTAGCCGGCCAGAATAAAGTCGAAACCTTCCCGATAGCCTTTCATTTTCAGGACTTCGGCTATTTCGTACCGGCTGTTTCGGTTGCTAACCAGCGAAACCACGAAATACTTTCCGGCCTCGGGGAGCTCGCTCCATAAAATAAATGGTATGCCCTCTAATTTTCGTGGAATGAGATCGCTAAAGGCAGCGATTTTTACTCCGAGCGACTGAAGTGCGCGGATCTTTCGTTTGGCCAGTTTTCCCCCACCGGCAATCATGATAGGGCGTTGAGCTGCAAGTTCCGACCTTAGCCATTGGGCAAGATAGGGGAGGCGTAAAGCATCGAAAGCCTCGGGGCTGTAGGCCGGGTGATTTCTGCTTAAGCGTTTTGGACCGTCGCGCCAGCAGAGCACCTCCTGCGCCAGGCAGGCAGCCATGTCTTTGCCTTTTTCCGAAAACCATTCCAGCCACAAGGCATAGTCTTCGGGAAATTCGCCTTCACGGTAAAGGCCCTGGCGGTAATGCTCTTCGAACCTGAAACACACGGCCGGGTGCGCAAATGGCGACTCTACAAAACGGAAATGATACAGTTGCTCCGGTGTATTCAAGGCATTGATTTGCTCCACAAAAACACGATAACCTTGCTGCATAACAGCGTTGCCCTCATACCGAACTTTACCACTCACCAAATGCACGTTTGGATGGGCGTCGAGAAAGTCGCACTGAGCCCTCAGGCGACCGGGAAGCATGAGGTCATCGGCATCCATTCGGGCTACATAAGGCGTTTGAACCTCCCGAAGTCCAGCATTCAAAGCTGGAACTATGCCTTGTCGGAGTTCTTTGATCAGACAAATCCGCTCAGTGGAGTATCGTTCCAAAATTCGGGTTGCCGCCGCCGATTTCTCCTGATTCATAACGAGTATCAGCTTGCATGGCTCATCTTGTGTCATCACACTTTTCACGGCTTGCTCAAGGCAATCTTCCGCGTCCCGAAAGGGTAAAAGCACCGAAACCCTGATGCCTTTACTCATCCTCAAAATCGATGATCACTTTGGGTTTTTTCTTGGGGTCATCCCGCTTGCGGTCGAGCGTACTGTCTTTTTTAAACAAGCCAAACTCCTCCCGCAGCAATTGCTTCACACTCTGCTTTTCCTTCACCATATCCTGTTTGATTTTCTCGCGCGCACCCTTTCCATCGTAGGCAATCACCGGATTGTCGATCGGACCCGTCATGGAAATAAACAAGGAGGTACGACCTAATCCATCGTCTTCAACCACTCCAAATTCTTCCACATCTTTTCGGGCTTTCTTCGCCTTTCGGGCCATCAAATCAGAGAGCAGCAGCTTGAGGTGATACTCCACCTGATTGTCGAAATCGTGAATGCCGGAGGCGCTAATGCTGATGGCGCTTGAGGTAATGTCCATCATGGGAATGTAGATTTTCCGGTTTTTTATTTCGATGGTATTCGTGAGGGTTGAGAACTTAACGTGCTTCAGTTCATCGAGCGAAATGAAGCGGCTGAGTGCTTCGAGGGGTTGGAAATTGATCAATTCGCCCTGTCTGATTGTGAGGTCGGCTTTACTGTAAACCATGGCCGGATTGATTTTCAGGGTTTCGCTGGCTACTGCTTCAAAGTCGATATTCGCATCAACACTGCCGCGAATATTGTCTGATTGCATCACGGTTTGACCAAAGTCTTCAAATTCGTAGAACATTCGTTGGATGTCGACTTTGTTCAGTTTCGCCTGACAGCTGATCAGCAATCGTCCGTCGGGCGCCGAGTTGGCCGTTCCCTGAAGATTCACTTTTCCTTTCATGGTATTGAAGCTCAGTTGCTCGGCGCGGATGCCTGCATCGGCCACCTGAACCCGTCCTAAAATGTTGCTAGCACTAAATCGGCGAAACCGAAGCTGCCCCGTCCGAACCTCAAGATTAAGTCCGAGGCGAGGCGAAATTTTAAAACGATACGCATCATCGGCTCGCGTTTTACTTTTACGGCTAAAGAGTTCGTCGAGATCGAGCAGACGACTTTCGAGACGCGCCGTGATGCCGATATCTTCCTGGGTTCCGAAAAGCCATCCAAACAGGTTGCGAATTGAGCCCCGAAGCAGCAAATCGCTTTTCCCCATATTGCCACTCAGGTTTTCTACATTCACCCTGGCTTTGTTGAAGCGAAACTGACCGTTAAAATTGCTGTATTGCAAAGTGTCGCCTTCGAGCCGAAAGGCCACATCATTCAAGGCAATAAAGCCTTCTGCACCAATGCGTTCGTAGCCGCCTTCGCCCAAAAGTCCGAGGCTCTCGGCATCGGCTTGCATGGTCAACTCAACACGGGCTTTGCCGGTCATACCTTTTACTACGCTTTGCGGTATAAATGCCTGAACATCGGCGAGATTCAAATTGGCTTTGGTGCGTAGAAAAAACCGTGGATTTTCAAAGTTCGCCATGCGAAAGTTTCCGCTCAGGCTACCGCCATTCAGGTTGAAGGCCACATCCTTTAGTTCCAGAAATCCGCCGGAAGCATTGGTATAAGTGCCGGTGAGATAAACCTGTTCCAGACTCATGTCGGATTCACGATGCTCGATTGTGGCGTTTTTAAAACCAAAATCTACCCGAACAGATGGATTTTGTTTGGCTGTCCAATAGCCTTTGAGCTGCAATCTTCCATACATTTCACCACTGCTCTTGTAGGGCTTTGTGTGTTTATCATAACCCGGCGGCAACAGCGAGAGTGCAGCCGCAATGTCGAGCGATTCGCCCTCGGCTTCTAAATCGAAATAGGGCTCTTTTTCATCGCGGAAAATACCGGCCACACTCAATTGTAGCTCTGCAATTTGAATTGAGCTCCGTTGCACAATATAGCGTTTCCCTTCCCGGTCGATTTGCAAGGCCAGTTCGAGCGAAACAGGCCGATCTCCAAGCCATTCGGTATTTCCGCCGCGCAAAGTTTTATTCTGAAATTCACCTGCCACTTCCATCTGATAGCGCTGCTCGCTGAAATCGCCGCTAAACTGCACTTTATTCAGCTGAGCTCTGAATTCGAATTCCGAAGGTTGATCAATAACCGTGAGCTGCATATTGCGCAGAATCACCTGTTGAAGGCGAAAACTGAATTTCTCGTCGGCTTTTTCTGTTTTCCGATCGCGCAAAATCTTGTAGTTGATTTCTCCTCGTCCGTTTCTCAGGATTTGCAGGCTTCCGTTGCGCGCAGTGATGGAGTGAATATCGTATTTGCCTCCCAGTAAATCGAACAATCCAAACGAAAAGTGCAGCGATTCGCATTGCAGCAATTTTCCGGCGCCGCGGTAAGGTTGCGCATGGTCGGCCGCCACATCATGCAAGGTGATAGAGGCATTTGGAAAATCGCGCAGGAGCGAAAAATCGAGCTCCGACAGGCTCATGCGAACGTTTAATTCGCGGTTCAAACGCTCTAAAAAATACACCTTGATATCTTCTTCAAACCAGGCTGCAAGTCCCCACAGAATAAGGATAATCGCTATAAACCCCATGGCAATTCTCAGTAGCCACCGCTTCAGCCGAAGCCATTTTTGCCGCCAGAGATTTTCCATTGCTCTAAAGTAAACACCGCGAGTGCGGAGAACGCGCCGGTTCTCCCTAAATTTTAAGAGGGGCAATGTTAATTCCGAAATAACAAGCGCCAAACTTCGCTCAAAGGCTTTAAAATCGGCGATTTCATTGGCAATCCGCGCCTAACTTTCAGGGCCCGATACGGTTTTGGGATTCTTCATTTTTTTTCAGGGCGCATGCCCGGTCTGCTCCCATCTGTGTTTTGGCCTCTTGGTCGGGCACCGCGTGTTTCGCTCATATTCCACGTAAGGCGGCAATGAGCCGCCCCTACGCGGGGTATCCGCTTCACCCGCTTGCGCATTGCGTTTCAATATGCCGATTTTTAAGGGTATTGAGCGCCCCGAATTCTAATAAGCCTTCTTGTTTTTTCGATAGGTGCTAAAGAGTTTTAAATCTTCAACCTCCAGAAAATCAGCGCCCGTACCGTCGAGTATACTCAAGGCATTGAGGCTTTCTGGAATTTGCCTCAAAAGCACCAGCCTTCCTGCTTTATGCCCGTTTTTTACCTGTCCCATAATCCCCATGTACTGCATATTGGGCATGTTGCCTTCTCCATTCCAGTTATACAGCTTACCAAAGCTGAGGCTAGCCGTCGCGATTTGGTTGCCATTCCAACGACCATCGGGCCTTTCAAGGTCTTCATCTACATGAAAATACCGGTTTTCACTTAAGGCAATTTGCCGAACCGGTACATCGCCCGAAAGCACGATTCTCACAGCCTTTCTTTTTCGTTGTCCGTTTTCCAGTCCCGAAAGAATACCGGCGTAAGAGGCACACAGGCTTTGCATCTGTTGTAGCACTTGCATGCTGTCGCCATCGGCCTTCACAAAAAGAAAAAACTCTTCGGTACGCCCTTCGTAAACGTTGCCTCCATTACCGGCAACTCTTTGCTCCAGCGGCTTGAGATAGAGGCTTTCAAATGTTTGATTCCCGCATTTAACAACGCCGTCTTTTCCCACTTTTACCTTGATCGAAACGCCGGCACACTGGTAACTTAAGGCTTCCATCAAAGGAGCTTTCCGTTTGTGGTCTTCTGCCGAAATGGCTTTCTCAAGGTAAACACCTTGCGTCCATAGAAACAGTGGACAAAAAAGCAGAAAAACGACTAAACGGCTTGCCATCAGTTGTTTGGACGTTGGTGCACCTGGGCAAAGGTTCCTCCAAAGAGAACATCTTTTACGCCGTCGGTTTTCAGAAACTCGTGCGGGAAGCCTAATTCAA
>CANHCM010000034.1 GCA_947459155.1 Bacteroidota bacterium
CGGTAAATCCATACATCCAGCCCTGATCGTTTTCGCCTTCCCAAAGAACGGGCAGGGTTTTTTGCAATTGGTTTTCGTAAAAGGCGCGCTTTTTCTTCTCGGAGAGAATTCTCAGCATTTGGCTTCGACGTGCTCTTTCATCGGCAGGCACCGAATCGGGCATCTCTGCGGCCAGCGTATTGTCGCGCTCTGAGTAAGTAAATACATGCAGATACGAAATCGGCAGTGCATTTAAATAATTGTAGGTCTCGAGGAAGTCATCCTCCCGCTCGCCGGGAAAACCAACAATAACATCCACACCAATGCAGGTTTCGGGGTTTTGCTGGAGAATATGCTCCACCCGTTCGGTGTATAACTCGCGCTGATAGCGGCGGCGCATCAGGCGGAGAATACGGTTTGAGCCCGATTGCAGGGGAATGTGAAAGTGTGGTACAAACTTGTTCGACCGGGCGCAAAATGCAATGATGGCGTCGCTCAGCAAATTCGGCTCAATCGACGAAATGCGAAAGCGTTCAACACCCTCGAGCTGGTCGAGTGCCTGAATCAAGGTGAGGAAGGATTCTCCGTTGTGCCGGCCAAAATCTCCGGTGTTTACCCCGGTAAGTACAATTTCCGCCGGCTTGTCTTCCGCGATAATTCTCCGGGCTGTAGCAAGGGTAGCCTCAACCGATTCGCTTCGGCTTTTGCCCCGGGCCAGCGGAATGGTGCAAAACGTACAGGAGTAATCGCATCCATCCTGCACTTTAAAAAAGGTGCGGGTGCGGTCGCCTTTAGAATGTGATGCGATAAAGGTGTTCACTGAGGCTATTTCGCAGGCATGCACCTCCGCTTCCTGGTTTTTTCGAAGCTCCTTTATATAGAGTGGCAGGTTAAATTTCTCAGAAGCACCCAAAACCAAATCTACGCCTGGAATCGAAGCGATCTCGTTCGGCTTGAGTTGCGCATAACATCCGATAATGGCGATAAAGGCATCGGGAGAAATCCTCAAAGCCTTGTTAACAAGCGACTTGCATTTCTTATCGGCGTTTTCAGTTACTGAGCAGGTGTTGATCACAAACACATCGGGTTGGTCCTCAAACTCCACACGGGTATAGCCCATTTCCCGAAACGACCGCGCAATGGTGGAGGTCTCCGAAAAGTTGAGCTTGCAGCCCAGGGTGTAAAAGGCAACTTTTCCTACCGGATTCATTTTTTCACAAGGCCGGCAAATGTACGCATTTTTGAAGCCGCTGCGTGTGTGTTTTATGGGTTTTTGGTCGGTATCGCAAATTTATATCGTTGATAATCAGAATAATTTAAAGCAATGTGCATAGATTTGCATAATCTGCTCTTGCGCGGAAACGTAATTGAACTACATTTGCAGTCCCAAAACCTAAATGGCCCGTTCGTCTAGGGGTTAGGACACAAGATTTTCATTCTTGGAACAGGGGTTCGATTCCCCTACGGGCTACAACTTATACACGATGGCAAATCATCAATCGTCGATCAAAAGAATTCGCTCAACAGAGACTAAGCGTCTTCGCAACCGTTACCAACACAAAACAACCCGTAACGCGGTGAAGCGTTTGCGCAACACTTCCGACAAGAAAGTTGCCGCAACTTTGCTGAAAGAGGTTTCGTCTATGTTGGACAAGTTGGCCAAAAACAATATCATTCACAAGAACAAAGCGGGTAACTTGATTGGCAAGCTTACACGCCACGTGAATGCCCTCGCTTAAGCCTCAGTTTTCATAAAATAAATGGAAGCCTCACTGTAACTGGTGAGGCTTTTTTGTTTTCCCGAACTATTTTCAGGCTACGCTGTTTGATTTAAAAGCCGGCGCCATGAAAAAAGCCTATATCTCTATTGGTATCGTTACCGCCATCTTATTCATATACGTTACCGCCATCCGATTTAACGTTGTTCCACTGGCTGTTTTCATCTTTAGTCTTTCGCCACTGTTGGTGATTTGGATGGTTTATACCGTGTTAAAGGCGCCAGTAAAAGTGGAGCAAGGCTTCGAAGAAGGGAAAACCATGTACTGCGACCCTCAGGTACGCTAATCCTAAAACAGGCTGAGCTGTTGCGACTTGAGCTTGAAGCTTTTCCGGTGTTCGGCCACATAGCCGTAAGCCTCTAATGCCTTGCAGTGGGCTGCGGTTCCATAACCTTTGTTTTTATTCCAACCGTAGTGAGGAAATTGCTCATGGAGCTTTTCCATCAGCAGGTCGCGCTCTGTCTTTGCCAAAACCGAGGCCGCTGCAATAGAAAGATGCAATCCATCACCACCAATTACGGTGCGGTGCGCAATCTCGGGAAAGGCCTTAAATCGGTTTCCATCGATCAAGAGCATGTTCGGTTGGGGCTTTAGCTGGGCAATGGCCCGGTGCATGGCCCGGTATGTAGCCTGGAGAATATTGATCTGGTCGATCTCCTCGGCACTGGCCTGCCCGATTCCATAGGCCAGGGCTTTCTCGAGAATGATGGCCCGGAGTTCAAACCGGTGGGCTGCAGTCATCTTTTTGCTGTCGTTGAGCAGAGGGTGCTGAAAATCGGGTGGAAGTATAACCGCGGCGGCCACAACAGGCCCGGCTAAGCAGCCTCTGCCGGCCTCATCTACTCCAGCCTCGCCGGGTTTCGCACGATGCAAATGGAAAGTCGATTTTTTGGATGACATTATCCCGCAAATTTCATAAACTTGAAACATGAAGCAGCTCTATCTCCTTTTCTTTTTTCTTGCGATATACACCCAGGCCAATGCCCAATGTTCAGGATGCGTTGTGAATGAGGCCTGCACCATTGCACCGGTGGCCCCCACGCTCTGCCCCAGCACTTTACCCGATGCCATCAGCGGGCAGTATTACGAAATGGACGTTACTTTTTTTATGCCGCAGCAGTTTACCGACCCGGGAAGCGGCTTTAATGTAACCCTCTCGTCGATTGTGATTAATGCCATCAGCGGCTTGCCGCCCGGATTGGCAGCCACAACCAACGATGCCGATAATGTTTACGAGATTACGGCCGATCCGGCCACACAACGTGGATGCGTGCGCATTTGCGGAATACCCACCGCCATTGGTACTTACACGGTTTCGGTGAACATCACGGCCAATGTGAGCGCCCCCATCAGTACCACCGTTGCCCAGTCGTTTACCCTTCCTGTTTCGGTTACACCGGGCACTTCCGGAAACTCGGGATTCAGTTTTAGTCCCGCCCAGGGCTGCGACTCACTCGGGGTCGATTTTCAGGCACTCATTACCTCTTCGGTACAGCCTGTAACCTATAGCTGGGATTTTGGTAACGGAATTACATCCACCTCCGCTCTGCCGGAGACCCAATTCTACCTGCAGCCCGACACTTACACAGTTCAGCTTCAAACCAATCTTCTCGATTATGTGGTAAATGCAGTGAACTTTACGGTAACCGGAACCAATTGGTGTGGCGACATCGAAGAACCCAATTTTTTTGGCTGCATTGGCAGTCCTGATGTGTTTTACAACCTCACCGTTGGAGGAGCCACTACCACAGGTCCAACCACCAACAACTCCACAAATTACAGTCACAATAGCGCGAACATTACCGTTTCGGGAACAGCGTTCAGCATACAGTTTTATGACGAAGATTCGGGTTTGTCTCAGAATGATGACCTTGGTACTGCCGTCATTCAGATTGATGGTCCTGGAACTTACCCATTTACGACCAGCAATGGCTTCGGGAATGTTACCGTGAATACCGTCGTAAGCCTCTCCTTTACCCATACCGATACGGTGATTGTTCACCCTTCGCCGGCAGCACCCGAACTAACGGCCACGGCCTTATCGGTTTGCGAAGGGGATTCGATTCTGCTGAGCCTTCCTGAATCGGCTTTTTATCAATGGTACGATGAGAATGGCCTGATCAATGGCGCGAACAACGACAGCCTTTGGGTTTTTGCTTCCGGCATTCGTTCCGCCGAAATCCGCAACGCGAGCGGATGCGCAGCATTTTCTGATACAATCGATTTAGCCTTCCTCGACTTCCCTGAGCCACCTTCCATCTTTTTCAACCCGATCGTCGAGCAGTTTATTTTTAATCCGGGCGCCGGCTATAATTGGGTTTGGCTGCTCGATGGCGATACCCTTCAGGGCTCGGCTAACCTCAGCGCTTTAACGCCCTTAACACCGGGGAATTACTCCGTTACTGTAGCCACCAATGGTACCGACTGCGCACTGAGTTCCAATAGCCTCTTTTTTACCAATGCCTCCGTTGAGCAAGCTTCTGTTTCTGAGGAACTTCGCATCTGGCCTCAGCCTTGGCAAAGTGGCAGTTTGAATGTGCAGCTTCCCCAAAACATGCAAGGCAAAAGGGTGCAGATAAGCATTCTCGATTTGGCCGGTAGGATGGCCTTTACAGAAACCATCAGCCAGGCAAATGCATTGTTGAGCTTAGAAGGGCTTAACCTTGGGCAAGGACTTTATCTCTTGCAGGTTTCGACCTCTGATGCAACGCGCATTCAACGATTCGTCGTTTCCTCCTCCGGGTTTTCGAACAGGTAACCTACGCTTCGAACCGACTGGAAATAGCGAGGCTCTTTCGGGTTGGGTTCGAAGTATTTTCTGAAATTGAGAATAAAGTTATCGATGGTTCTGGTGGATGGAAATATATCGTAACCCCAGACCTTTTCCAGAATCAGCTTTCGGGAAACCACCTCTCCTTTTCGCTCAATCAGCAGCTTTAACAATTGGATTTCTTTTTTGGTCAGCGTGATTTGCTCTCCCTGGTGTGTGCTTACCCGAAACTGACTAAAATACACGCTGTTTCCTCCAAAGCTGTAGTGCTGGGCTTCCGGTTCAGGGCTGGCTTTTTTTCGGTCGATTCCTCGTTTGATCAACGATTGCACGCGAAGCAGCAGTTCTTCTAAGTTGAAGGGCTTGGCCAAATAGTCATCCGCGCCCAGCTTCAAGCCCTGAACACGGTCGCCACTGGCGTTTTTGGCCGTAAGAAAAATGATGGGTACCTCCTGATTTTCGAGCCTTACCGATTCACAAATCTCAAAGCCATCAATTTCCGGAAGCATCACATCGAGAATCAACAAATCGAAGCGTTCGTTCAAAGCCCGATTCAAGGCTGTTTTGCCATCCTTCGCCGTCACCACCTGATAGCCCTCTAGATCGAGGTTTAAGGCAATCATGTCGCGCAGACTTTCCTCATCTTCTGCCAATAGAATTCTGTAACTCATGCCTATGTTTGGTGCGAAGGTAAAAAAGCCTTTTGCCTGAATGTTTACTTTTTCTCGAAATTACATCCAAGCACTTGGCGAACCGAATACATTTGTATTCCGTATAGCAGCACCGAACATCAAATAAAGCACCATGCGTAACTGTTTTCTCTTCTTATTTCTTCTTGGTTTTCAGGTTCTTGTAGCTCAGCGAAACTGCGGAACAATGGATTACCTCCGCGATCGTCTTCAAGCTGATCCGGGTTTGGCCAAGCGACTGGAGAAAATGAATCTCGACATGGAACAATGGCAAAACGGTGCTCAGTCGAAATCAGGAAGGTCGGTAATTCGCATACCGGTTGTTGTGCATGTGGTGTACAACAACAGCAACGAGAATATCTCCGATGCTCAGATCCAGTCGCAAATCGATGTGCTCAATCAGGATTACCGAAAACTAAACGCCGACGTTTCGCAAGTACCTTCGATTTATCAGTCACTCGCGGCCGACTGTGAAATCGAGTTCTGCCTGGCCAGTCGCGATCCGTTTGGACAGGCCACAACAGGCATTACCCGCACGCAAACCAATGTTACTTCTTTCGGCATTGGCGATGGTGTAAAGCGAAGTTCAACCGGCGGTAAGGATGCATGGCCTACCGACAAATACCTGAACATTTGGGTTTGCGATATTTCCAATGGTTTGCTCGGCTTTGCCACATTGCCCGGAACGGTAGTTCCCGAAGTGGATGGAGTAGTGGTAAGCTTTCGTTATTTCGGAACCATTGGTACCGTTCAATCTCCATACAATAAAGGCCGCACAGCCACACATGAGGTGGGTCACTGGCTAAATCTGCTTCACATTTGGGGCGACGATGATGGAGCTCCCGACCCTTGCTCAGGCACCGATCAGGTAAGCGATACGCCCAATCAAGATGGCCCCAATTTCGCCTGTCCATCGTTTCCTCAACCAAGCTGCGGCAATCAAGGCGATATGACCATGAACTACATGGATTACACCAACGATGCCTGTATGTACATGTTTACCCAGGGGCAGAAAAGCCGAATGCAAAATGCCATCCAGCAGCTGCGGCCGGGCTTGCTCTCCTCGGCTGGCTGCCAACTGCCTTTGCCTTCCGAGTGCGATACCCTTAACAATATCACCGGCGGCGATGGATTGGTGTATTACTTCGCTTCCGAAATTGTGCCCAACGCAAGTGGTTACCTCACCGGCACCAACAGCGAGGGCTACCGTGCTTTTGCCGAACGGTTCGAAAGTGCTGAACCCCAAATTATCAACGGAATCCGATTCGATTTTGCCGCTGCAGCCTCATTAAGCCCCAATGAACTTCTGGCCGTTAATGTTTGGGATGATAGCGGTCCGAATGGCGCTCCGGGAACAGTTTTAGGAAGTACCACCATTTCATTGCAGTCGATTGCAGCCAATGTGGACAATTTCCAGTTTACCGATGTATTTTTCCCTACGCCTCCGCTTGTTGAAGGTGCCTATTATTGCGGCTTTAATGTGAGTCCGGTAAGCACAGATACAATCGCCGTTTACAGTAACCAGTTCGATGAGGTGAATGTGAATACCGCATGGCTTCGGACCAGCACCAATACATGGCTTCCGTTTAACGAGGTGCCCTTTTTCGAACTCGGTCTTTCCCTGGCCATCCAGCCTGTTCAGTGCATTCCGGTGTCGGCTCAGCCTGTTGAAAGTTCATCAGCCTTAATGGTCTACCCCAATCCTGTTGCCGATCAGCTCCAAATTGCTGGTTTACAACCAGGCGAGCACTGGATGCTCATCTCCATCGACGGCCGAACCCTTGCTACCGGAACCGAAAGCTCAGTTTCGGTCGCCCATCTGGCCGAAGGCCTATACCTGCTTGTCTTGCAAGGTGGCAAACAGCCCTTAAGCCGACGTATTGCAGTAAGCCGCTAACCCACGCGTTACTCCGGGAGTGATTCTAACCAATGTTTCGTTGGGCGGGAATTGCATTTCCACCTTTGACAGACAAACTCCATTTGACTACTACAGTATAGTCTCTCCTGTTGAGAGAAAGCAGAGAGAGAGGCAACATTTCCCAAACCGTAGAACCTCCGGCCCCTGAGCTTGTTTACCTTTGCGCTTCTATTCAATTCGCATTACCATGGAGTTAATCCTGAAAAGCATTACCGACAAGCAACTCATTCATATCGCCGAAAAGACCCTTTCTGCACAGCGGATCAGTCCCGAAGAAGGGGAGTACCTGTATCTCCATGCTGAACTGGGCTTTCTGGGGCTGCTTGCCGATGCCATCCGCGTACAGCGCCATGGTAAAGTCACCTACTTCAACCGCAATTTTCACATCGAGCCCACCAATATCTGTGTATTCGATTGTAAATTTTGTTCCTACTCACGCTTGCTCAAACACCGCAACGAAGGCTGGGAGCTCTCCGAAGAGCAAATCCTCGACATTGTTCGTTCCTATGTAGGTAAACCCGTTACAGAAGTGCACATCGTTGGCGGCGTTCATCCCAAAATGGGACTGATGTATTTCGCCAACCTCATTAAGAAAGTGAAGGAAATACTTCCCGATATTCATGTAAAGGCCTTTACTGCCGTTGAGCTGGAATATATGTGTCGCAAAGCCGGTGTGAGCTATGCCGAAGGACTTCAAATTCTCAAAGATCACGGGCAGGACTCATTGCCCGGCGGTGGCGCTGAGATTTTTGATGAGGAAATTAGAGCACAAATTGCCGGTGATAAGTGCACCTCAGTACAATGGCTCGAAATGCATAAAACAGCGCATCAACTGGGCATGCCTTCCAATGCAACCATGCTCTATGGACATGTGGAGTCGTATGCCCACCGTATCGATCACATGGAGCGTTTGCGTATTCTTCAGGATGAGACCGGAGGCTTCAACACCTTCATTCCCTTGAAGTTTCGCAATAAAGACAATCAAATGAGCCACATTCCGGAAGTGAGTGTGATCGAAGATTTGCGCAATTATGCCGTGGCCCGCATTTACATGGATAACTTCCCGCACATCAAAGCGTACTGGCCAATGATTGGTCGCTCTGTGGCGCAACTTTCACTCTCTTTTGGTGTGAATGATATTGATGGCACCATCGACGACTCCACCAAAATTTATTCAATGGCCGGCTCGGAAGAACAGAACCCATCGCTTAGCACTGCCCAGCTGGTGGAGTTGATTCAGGGGGCAGGAAAAATTCCGGTGGAGCGCGATACCCTGTATTCAACGATTCGAAACTACAACGAGCAGCCACTTCAAGAAGAAGAGTTGGTGTAACCCGGAGAATGCAATTCTTCACCGGAACACATTCCGTTTTTCGGGAAATCAAAATTGCCATTACCTTCGCAGCATGCTGCAGTCCATCATTCAAGGAGCCGAAGGAGCCAAGTCGTTCGATGTTGAATTTCTAAACGGCTACGCCGGGGGAACACTCAACGGAACACCGTTTCAATGGGATGTTCTCCAAACAGGGCCATCAACCTGGCATGTATTGTTCAATGAGGTTTCCTACACCATAGTTTTGGATGCCCACGATGCCGACAATCATGCATATAGCTTGAGCGTCAATGGGAAACAGGTGTTTGTTTCGACGCTCGACAAGATGCAACTGCTCCTCAAATCGATGGGAATCGACCATGCGGCCAGCACAAAATTGAATGAGGTGAAAGCCCCAATGCCCGGTTTGGTTTTGCGAATCGAAGTAGAGGAGGGGCAGGCTGTGCGTAAAGGCGACAATCTGTTGGTGCTGGAGGCCATGAAGATGGAAAACATGATCAAAGCTCCCGGCGATGCCGTGATTGGTAAAATTCGCGTAAACCCAGGAATTGCTGTCGAAAAGAACCAGGTGTTAATTCAGTTCTCCTAAGGACGTAGCTATTTTTCGAGGCTGAATTGCTTTAAAAAGCGCACATCGTTCTGAGAAAACAGCCTTAAATCTTTTACCTGATACTTGAGGATGGCAATGCGCTCTATGCCCATGCCTAAGGCAAAGCCTGAGTACTCTT
The DNA here is from genome assembly GCA_947459155.1 of Bacteroidota bacterium. Taxonomy (GTDB): domain Bacteria; phylum Bacteroidota; class Bacteroidia; order M30B66; family M30B66; genus CAMCXT01. The sequence goes on from CANHCM010000034.1 coordinate 9,196, forward strand.
CGGGGTCGATGTTGCAATTTTTTAATACGTTGGGATGCACCATTCCGCAACCTAAAATTTCCACCCAACCCGAATACTTACAAATACCGCAGCCTTTACCGCCACACACGGTACAGGAAATATCCATTTCGGCCGAAGGCTCAGTAAAGGGGAAATACGACGGCCGAAGGCGAATCTTGGTGTCGGCTCCAAAGAGCTCCTGGGCAAAGTGCAGCAAGGTTTGTTTGAGATCGGCAAACGACACATTCTTATCTACATACAAGGCTTCCACCTGGTGGAAGAAGCAATGCGCCCGTGCCGAAATGGCCTCGTTCCGATACACCCGGCCCGGCATAATCATTCGAAATGGGGGCTGACCTTTTTCCATCATTCTGATTTGCACCGACGAAGTGTGGGTGCGCAAGGCCAAACCTTTTTCAGACCTTACAAAGAACGTATCCTGCATGTCGCGCGCCGGGTGGTCTTCCGGGAAGTTCAAGGCGCCGAAATTGTGCCAGTCGTCTTCGATTTCCGGTCCTTCGGCAACGGTGAACCCAAGGCGGGCAAACACCTCGCGGATTTCGTTGGCCACCAAAGAGAGCGGGTGACGATTCCCTACGGTTGATGGGTAGCCGGGCATCGAGGCATCAAATCCACTTGATGCACCGCCTTCTTCCTCGGCTTTTTCTTTGGCCTCCTTCCAAATGCCTTCGGCTTGCTGCTTGAGGGTGTTGAGCAATTGTCCAATCTCCTTGCGCTGCTCAGGAGCTACCTCGCGAAAACGTTCGAACAAGCGGGTAATTTGCCCTTTTTTACTGAGGTAGGTCTGGCGGAATTGCTCCGCAGCCTCTGCACCGGAAATGTGGAGCGCCGAAAGCTCTGCGCTGATGGCCTGAATGTCGTCGTGAAGCATGTTAAAAGGTGGGCAAAGATAGAACGAAGCGACCAATTCCTGATGAAACATTCCGCGCTCATTTTCGTTATGGTCTTTAGTTATCGAAGAATTTTCTACTTTTGACAATTAACCACTTCTCACGTACACACACTACCTCATGAAAACGCTTGTTTGGTCGGCCGTTGTTTTTTCTGTACTGACCTCTTTTTCCTGCAAAAGTGAAGATCAAACCTGCACCGCGGTGATTCAGGTTGTACGTGCCAGCGGTGGCGTTGCCACTTCGGCCAAGGTTCGTTTAACCTCCCGCGAGGCGCTTACTTCAGGCGATGGCGAAATAGCCGATTACCTGGCCAATGAAGCCAATACTAAGCTTACAGATGGAAACGGCACGGCAACCTTTACTTTTGCCAATCCGGCAATTCTTGACGTAGAAGTAAGCCATATCTCTTTTGGTTCGGCCAACGATCTCATAAAACTAGAGCCCGGAGAAACCGTTACCAAAACAATTACCCTTCAGTAATTGTAATATTCACTGAAGTAATCCAATAATGATTGTTTGAGCAGGAAGGCCTGCTGTCCCGGTTTTAAGGGCGGCAGGCTTTCTTCTAGTGTCCAGTGTGGATAACCATCTTCGTCGGTTCCTTCGAAGCGGTAATATCCGTATGGTTCCAATAAGGTACAGATGGCAATATGCAACACCTCCAGCTTCTGGTCCTTGTTGAATTTCTTGTACCCTTTACCCAATTCCTGCACGCCCACCAACATCAGCACTCCCTGCAGGTCGAGCCCATCGCCAAATTGCGTTTCGAGTTGAGCAATCAGCTTCTTCCATCGGCCTTCCAGTTCCTTTAAACTGGAAGGGTCTTCTGTAAATCTCTGATCTACATCCATGTTTAGTGGCAAATCCAGCGGAGTGTTTTCTGAACTCCTTGTGATTCGAGGCGAATGAGGTACACTCCGGGTTTTGGTGTTTGCCCGCGAAGCAACTCATGCACGAATGCCGAATGATCGCCGGCTGGCTGTAAGCCACTCGACATGTGGCCAAGCTGCTTTCCGGTAATATCGTAAATGGCAATCTGAACTTCTGAAGCAACATTTAGGGTGTAGGCTATTTGTGCGTCATCAGAACCCGGATTAGGGAACACCTGAGTAAGTTGCTCATCAAACACTAAATCTTCAATACCCACCGGTGCATTAACAATGTTAATGTCATCCAAATAAATGTTCCCGCCCGAACTGTCGGTAACCACAAACTTGATGAGTGCCGAACCATTGCCAATCAATGGGGTAACGTTTACGGTTTCAGTACGCCACTGAGAAGCAGTAGGAATAAATGTACTGCTCACAAAACCAGTGGTCGTAGACAAAGTAGAACCTGTTTTGGTGTAACGGGGTGTCCAGGTTCTGCCGCAATTGGTCGAAATGAACATTTGTAAACGGTCGTTTGTGTTTACGTTTCTTCTGGCATAAGCGACCTTGAAGGTTACCGTAGCCGGACTGGCAATGTTACTGCAGTCGATGCTTGGCGACACAAGTTCGGTGATGCTTCCTTCGCTCACCGCTCCATTGATGTACTGTACCGAAGCGCTTCCCGTGGCCGAGGCATTGGTAGTGCGGTTAAAGGCGCTTTGCTGACCCACGATTGACCAATTGTTGAACGATTCAGGATTGATGTTCGGAAATCCGGTACTTTCGAAGCCCTCCACATAGGGAGAATTAATGCTTGCATCGGAAGGGCGTACATTGATGAAACCGCTCTTGGTTTTGCTATTCGTTCCAGAAGCGTTGCTTACGGTTAAGGTAACCGGATAAACGCCTGGAGTGGTGTATTGAACGCTTGGATTTTGTTGGCTGGATGTGCTTGGATTTGCTCCGGTAAAGGTCCAGTTCCATGTCCAACTGGCGTCAACCTCTGCATTGAAACTCAAGTCGGTAAAGCTCACTGAATTACTTACGCAGGTTGAAGTAGCATTAGAGATGAAGTCGGCAATGGGTGCACAGGGAGTAAAGTTTCCATTAACACCTGTTGCCGTAAGGTTGGCTGAGGTCCACAGATTGTTTCTCTGCCCTGCAGTTGAATTCAAGGCAGCCTGCATTCTGGCTTTTTGCCCGTTGGTAAACATGATAGCGCAGTTTGCATAATCCATGTAATTCTGCACGTTGTCGAGTGTTCCGCAGGTAACTTGACTTAGGTTGCAGCTCTGGTTGGCAACTCCTATAGTGTTTGGGGTGTCGTTTACGCTATCATCGCTCGAGCAATTGCTGCTCAAACCGGGTGTGTTGCTGGGGCCCCAGGTATGATTGAGATTGAACCAATGCCCGATTTCATGGGTGAGTGTCCTTGCCGCGAAATTGCCCCCATTAGAGGTGCCAATACTTCCGAGCTGGCGATGGGTAACAATGATTCCATCGTAGGTGGCGCCTGGCGAATTGCCCGGACGATAAGCATAACCGCCTACCTGAGTGCCATCCTCCAAAATTACATTGTCAACAACCCAAATATTAAGGTATCTGTTTCGGGGCCATGAAATCAAATCTTTCACATTGTCGTTCCCAGCAAAAGTGAGGGTAGACACAGTGCGCGTAATGCCATCGGTGCAGTTTCCATTCGGGTCTTTTCTGGCCAAACGGAACTCCACTTCAGAGTTGGCAACAATATTTGTGAAGCTTGAAACCACCTCCGACTGATCCTCATTTTGCAGTTGGAAGTCTTCGTTGATGATGCGAAGTGCATCTTCCACCTGTTCACGACTGATGTTTTCAGGACCATAATTGTGAACGATGTGAAACACAATTGGAATCACCTTATTGACTGAACGCTGGCTTTCCGGCGTTTCAAAGTCGGTGCTGAATTCTTCCAGTGCTTGGCGTTCCTGCAATAATTCAGGGTGTTGTTCTAAAACTGCATCGTTTACCGAATGTGTTCCACAGTGGTGGAATGTTTGGGCATCAGCCACTAAAGCTCCCAGAAAAAGGGCAGCAACAAGTAAATTTTTGATCATACTTTGTGATGGTTTGCTTATCGCGAGGCCGAAGATAAACAAAAAGCAATTCTATTAGTTCACTGCTGGTCGGGAGATTTCCCTGATCAACAGCCTTTTTCCAATAGGAAGCAAGCTCTCTTCGAAGGGCATTTCTACTTTGCTGTGGATGACAAAGGTGGCTGGATTGGGCATTTCCTTCCTTTTTTGGATGAGCTCAACCTTAATATTCGAAGGGGTGTTAACCAACGATTTGGTGTAGGTGGTAATCTCCTTGGTGTGCATCATGCGGTAAGGCACTTCTTCGTCGGTAAAAAGGCTAACCGTATATTCAAATACCCTGATTTCGCTGGGGTTGTGCAACGAAAACATGAGATAGCCCCACTCGCTGTTCACCGGCCTGATACCCACAGGTTCCAAAGCAAGCATGTGCTCAAGACTCTCATAAACGTCGCGCCCGCGTCGGAGCTGCTCTTCCATCCGCGGAAGCGAAAAAGAAATAATGCGTGAAATTTCTTCCATAATCTGATCGTTCTCCACCACCTTACGGTAAGAGAGCCTGAAATTCTCCAGATCGATGGCCGATATTTCACCCGGAAACGACTGATATAGCTGACCGGCATTGTCGCTGAAGACTTTAAGATTACGGTAATGGTCAATAAGTTCAGAAAGTGCCGGGTATAAACATCGTTCGTTAAATCGTCGGTTAACATCACTCAAATAAGCCAACAGCACATATTGCTTGTACTCTAAGTCAATCCGATGCTCGGTGAACCAGTTTTTACTCAGTGTTTTCATGGTTATAACCGCTTGTTGATGTTTACGAATACTATCTTCTCAAGTTGCATCACAATTTAAGGGTTTTTGACCCGTTCGGGTGATGAATGTCAACCAGAGATTGTTAATTGTTGCCTTTACACGAAAGGTGAACCACTTCTGAATAGACGTAGGTTTGCAGTAAATAACGTTGTAAGTATGATGCGTAGTACAGTATGGTTTGCTTTGGTGCTCGTGGTTTTAAGCGCATGTGTGCCGGGCCGGCAATTCGAGGAAATGAAAGCTGCCCGTGAAAAATGCGATGCTGAATTGGCGGAACTTAAAGCCCGGTACGAGACTTTCACCGCCAAAGAAAAAGAACTCAATGTAAAAATCGATGAGCTCAGTCGCCAGGTGAAAACCCTCGGTAGCGATACGTTGAGTTTGGGAACCTCACTGCGCCGAATCACCAACGCCTACGAGCGCCTCAACAAAACGTATGACCAGCTCCTTGAAAAAAATAACCTCCTCATGCAAGGCAAGGAGGAAGACAACCGCCGCTTGATGGGGCAATACCAGCTAACCCAGGAAGAGCTTCAGAAAAAAGAAGATCGGTTACGTACCCTCGAAACCGACCTCGAACGGCGACAAGCAGAGGTGCAACGCCTCGAGCAGGATATGAAAGCCGCCGAAGAAGCGCTCAAAGTGAAGGAAGAACGGGTAAATGAGCTCGAAAAAGTGCTCGCCGCCAAAGATTCAGCCATGAGTCAGCTTCGGACTAAAGTGTCGGAAGCCTTGCTGGGCTTTCAAGACAACGGACTTTCCGTTTCGATGAAAAATGGCAAAGTATACGTTTCCCTCGAAGAACGTCTCCTCTTTGAATCAGGAAGCACCGTAGTCGACCCTAAAGGTGTGGATGCCCTGAAGAAACTGGCCAAAGTGCTCGAAAAAGAACAAGATGTTACCATCCTCATCGAAGGACATACCGACAATGTTCCGATCAAGAGTGCGAGTGTCAAAGACAATTGGGATCTATCGGTAATGCGCGCTACTTCTATCGTGCGCATCATCACCACAAACTCCAAAATTGATCCGCAACGCCTCACCGCTGCCGGTCGTGGCGAGTTCATGCCGGTCGACAAAGCCAATACTCCCGAAGCCCGAAAGAAAAACCGACGCACCGAAATCATCCTTACTCCGAACCTGGACCAGTTGTTCCAGTTGATCAATACGAATTGAGTCTTGAGTCTTGAGTACTGAGTCTTGAGTGGGAGATTGTTCTATCATTTGGGTTTATCGTGCTGAAAGTGAAGGGTATAACGTATTGCGTATTACGTACTTCGTTATTTTTTTCCTTTCCCCATTTAACTTTCAACTTTCAACTTTCTCCTTTCCCCTTGTCATTCCCTGAAATAGGTTGACTTTTTCAAAAGTCAAAAGCAATGTTAAAAACGGGAAAGAGAATCTCCAAAGGGGCTTCGAGCCCCTTCGTAGATTGCCCAAATGAAGAACCTCAGGCTCATATTTGCCCGATGGAAATAAATCAATGTTGAACCAAAAAGGTCAAGGCTATTTAGGGAAGGTCACCCTTTCAACTTTTAACTTTCGACTTTCAACTTTGAACTTTATACCGTTTCAGCAACCGCGCTGCCGGAAACCACGCCGCCAAAGCGCCAATGCCCAGCACGGTGAGGCAGATGAGGGCGAAATCGGCCCAGCGGAATTGCACCGGATAAGCATCGAGCTCGCTGATCATCACCAGGCCTACGCGGTCTTGTAAATACACCAATACAAAGCCGGTGATGCAGCCCAAAGCCAGTCCAATGGCCGAAATGAGCAGGCCCTCCAGGAAGAAAATTTGCTTTAGGCTTCGCTGATCGGCGCCCAAACATTCCAGAGTGCGGATGTCGGCGCGTTTGTCAACAATGAGCATCGTCATGGATCCAATAATGTTGAATACCGCGATGATCAGAATAAAGGTGAGAATGAGGTACACCGCCCACTTTTCCGAATTGATGATTTTGTACAACAACTCATGCTGCTGAAATCGGTTCTGCACCCTGAACCTCGGCCCCAGTAGCGCTTCGGCCTGCTCCTGAAAGGCAGCACTGTTGCGTGGATTGCGGAGTTTCAGCTCAACAGTGCTGTACATGCCCTCGCGGCTGAATAACCTTGAAGCAAAGCCGTATGGCACTATGATGTAACGCGTATCAACCTCAGGCTGTATTTGGAAAATGCCCGAAGGGCGGATAACTGCCGACTGAAAAGCCTCGGTCGGATTAAGCGTATAACCCGCCCCCGGTCGCGGTACATATAAATCGATTCCGGTAAAAGCATTGCGAAGGTTCAGCGAGAGCGAATAGGCCACACCGGCCCCTACCAAAGCCTGCGGAAAGCTATCGCTGCCCAGCGAAAAACTCCCCTCGGTAATCATGCTGTCGATGCCGCTCATGCGGATGAATGCCGGACCAACACCTTTCACCGCGCAAATAAAGCTGGCATCGCCGTAGGTGGCCAGGGCGTTCTCTTCGATGGCCGGCATAAGTAAGGCCGTTTCCTCCAGGGCCGCAAGGCGTTTGATTTGCCCATCACTGAGTCGGAAAAATTTGTCTTCCGCGTGCGTAATTTTAATGTCCGAATCGAAGGCATCATACAGGCCAATCACCCAGCTTTCAAGCCCGTTGAAGGCCGAAAGCAGAACGATAAGTGCAGCCGATCCAACCATCACACCCAGCACCGAAATGGCCGAGATGATTTGGATAACATGCGTGCTTTTGCGCGAAAACAGGTAGCGCCGGGCAATAAAGAATGGAAAGGAGTTCACCTTAGGCATTGCCCAGCAAACGATCTATTTTTTCGAAGTAATCCAACGAGTCGTCGATGAAAAAGTCGAGGTCGGGAACAATTCTCAACTGCTTCCCGACAATTTCACCCAGCCTGCGGCGGATGTCCTTCTTCATCACCTTAATCTCATCAATGAGCTGCTGAGGCTTCTCTACCTTGAAC
>CANHCM010000035.1 GCA_947459155.1 Bacteroidota bacterium
CCGGTGAGCTTTCACAAACCGTTAATGTTGTCCATGCAGGATTTCCGCCAGCCACAACGGTGATGTTGTTGGTTTGGGTACTTTGACAAGCGCCCGCACCAATGGTATACGTGATGGCCTGCGCTCCACTCAGTCCGTTGGGATTAAAGATACTTCCCGTAACGCCCGGGCCGCTCCAGTTACCACCCGCACTACCGCTTACCAGCGTATTGAGGTCGAGTGGTGCCGCATTGTCGCACAAGCTCACATTCGCGTCCCACGAAGGGTCGCCCGCCGCTACAATGGTGATGGATTGCGTTTCAGAGACAGGAGTTGCACAGCCCGCCGGTGTTACCGTGTACGTAAAGCTATAGGTTCCGTTTAAGGTCGACGGATCAACCACCCCATTCACCTGATTGGCGCCCGACCACGTACCACCAGGCGTTCCACTCACGAAGTCGTTGAGGTCGAAGCTAGGTTCGCTGGAGCAAAGCGGCCCCGGCGGATCCCATGATGGATCAGGCATTTCAAACAAGCCCTGGCAGCCACTGTTGGAGTAGGAAACGAGTCCTGCAGCACTTACCTCGACTGTAGCGCCATCGCCACCGGTTAGCTGATCGGGAATATAGGTGGCCTGCTGTGAGCAACTGCCACCAAAGCCCATGGTAATCGTTCTGGGGTTTGGGCCTGAATTCGCGAAGTTGCCGCCGGTCTCGTTGCCACATTGGTAAATGGCGTAGATGGTTTCATTCAGGTTGATGAACGGGTTGGCGGCCGGGTCGAAAAATGCTGAGGTAAACAGAATGACTGTAGCGCCGGCCGGAAGTACTCCGTTTGTGGGTTCGATAATTTCTCCGCATCCTGTGATGGGAGCGTTCAGCTGAGCAGTGAGGTTTGCGGTGGTGGCGTTTTGACAGATTCCTTGCCATGCATTGCTCACATTGGGCCAGGTAACGGTGAGGTTGGCGGTGTTGATGGCCGCAGGACCAACCCGAAAGCGCACCATCTCGTTGAGGCCTTCCGGAGAACCGCAGGCATCGGCCAGAAATGACTCCAACACGAAGCAGCCAGGTGCCTGAGCTTTAACGCTCAGTGTAACCATGGCAAGACTCAATAATAAAATGAGTTTGCGGAACAAAGCAACAACAATCGGAACGTTGCAAAGGTATTGAAATCGAGCCTAGTACGGTTAAGGCTACGTGAAGTTTGCTTTAGCGCACTATTGACGCATGATTCGGACAGCTTCCGTTCGTCCTTCACAATGAATCAGCAGAAAGTACAAACCCGGAGAGCCATCCGGCCGAAAGGCCCAACTCTTCCCTGCCACCAAGGGCTCGGGCTGTAAGTCCACTTTACGTCCGGAAACATCCATCCACTCAAATCGAATGGGCGAGGTTGTTTTTGCCCCTTTCCACACCACTTGTACAAGGTCGGTAGAAGGGTTAGGAAACACGCTCACATGTTGACTTTCGGCGGCTTCGGGTAAGAATGAAGGAATGCTATCGCTGTTTGGAGCTCCCGGAGTAGGCCAGAAGAGTTGCTTCCAATTGCCGCTGCCATCGAGGTAACGACCGAAGCTACTGCCCGCAGCCACAGGTGTGTAGTTGATGGCATCCATGAGGGTTTCGCCATCCGAATAATACAAGGCAAGGTAGCCCGGCGTTGATTCGCTCAGCGTAAAATTGAGGTGGAGCGGACCTTGAACTGTGTTTTGGTCGGCCCACAAAACCTTAAAGCTTCCGGGCGGCATGGTTACCTGGCTGCTCACCGGTGGAAATACGAAGAGCTGCGGATTGTTTGGGTTGTTCGTGATGCTGTATCCACTCAGGTTAACGGTGGCGGTGTCGGCGTTGTACAACTCAATCCAATCGTCGAGCTGGCCATTTTCGTCGGGGTAATTGAGGTTGATGGCGCAAAGCTCATTGATGAAAACCTCGGGAATGTAAACGATTGGCGCGTTGTCGTCGTCGCGAATGACCAAGGTTACCGAACTTTGATTGCCAATTTGAACGCCATTGACCACCGTGGTGATGGTGAAGGTGATGATTTCGTCGGCTTCAATTTGAAAATCGTTGAAAGGAGTTACGCTAAAGCTCAATGTGCTGCTATTCGGCGTGCTGAGGAGCAAGAGCTGATTGTTAAAAGCAGTCGGCGTGGTAAAGTAATCGGTTTGGATTCCCGGTCCGTTCACTGCCGTAACGATTACGTTGATGGCTGCTGGCAAGGCAGGACTCAGGTTCAGGTTGACGGTTGCGGGAAGGCCTCCTTCGGTAACCCAAACGGTATCGGTGCTAAAGCTTACTTGCGGTAGATTTTGCTCAGTGCTCACGATGGTTAGCAGTGTAGAGGTAATCTCGCCCAAACTAAGGCCACCCGAAAGCGCACCAATACTGAAGGTGATATTCTCATCGAGCTCGCCAATGCCATCCAGCAGCGCCTGTACACTAAAACTCAGCTCTGTAGTATTGGCGGGTATTTGCAAGGTTATGTTGCCGGCCACAACGGCCGGATTGCATTGAAAGTCACCCTCAGTAATGCCCGGAAACTGGAGCACATTAATCACCGCTGTTTGAGGCGTAAACTGCGCTGCACTGAGGCTTAGTGTGATGTCGGCCAATGAGCCTCCTTCGGTAATCGTGTAGTTTTCCTGGTTAAAGCTGATGGCGGAGGCAAAGGGTAGGGTAGTCCCCGAATTCCAGTCGGGCCAGCTTTCGTATTGCGCGCTTTCGCCATTAGACAAGAACCAGTAGTTGATGTTGTTGATGATGCTCAACATGTCGGTGCCGTTGGGCGCAAACGGCGTGATGGCGAAATAGCCATTGTCGACAGCAAACGATTGTGTGTTGGTGAAGGCAATGGCAGTAAGTCCATTCACCAGCGGTGCGGGCAGGCAGGTTCGGAACTGGAAAAAGGGCAAAGAGTCGCACTCGTCGCGCCAGTTGGTACTGCTTATTCCGGCAATGAACGAAGGCTCTTCCTGAGGACCAACGTAGGCCAAAACCTGGTCGGCGGCACCACTCATGATGTACAGTCTTCCCTGTGTAGTTCCCGGACCTTCAACGGCCATGTTGTCGCTTCCATCATCGCGTAAGCGAACAATGGTGCCTATAGGCAAGAGCGTGTCGGGACTGGTCCAAACCACGGTTTGCTCGCTGAGTACGAGGTGATTAAATCCCCATTTGTTGTCGGTGAATGAGATTTCGGTTCCGGGCTGAATTTCAACCAGGTTCACGAATGCAAATGCAGCAGGGTTGTCGGTTTGCAGGGCAATAAACGCAATAGCCCCTGGCTGGAGCGCCTGAGCCTTTAGGTTGACAAGCGCGCAGCAGGTTGCAATCAAGGTCAATATTTTTCTCATAGGCCTTAAAACCAAACGTGTGGCTTTTATATAAGTTACAAAAGTAAGGAAATGCATTGAGTGAAGGCAGTGGGCAAAAACGAAAAAAGGCCGGACGAATCCAGCCTTTCACTGCGATGCTAAATCAGTTTAGTGCACGACACAAATTTTGGTGTGTAATTGCTTTGAACCTTGAACTACGTTGAGCAGGTAAACTCCTGCCGGAAGCGTTTGCACATTGAGTTGAGCTTCCAATTCACGGCTTTCCTGCTGAAGAACCACTTTCCCGTCGATCGTGCAAAGTTGAATGAAGGCTTGTTCTGCCGAATTGAAGCGAAGGCGGAGTTGGTCGTTAACCGGGTTTGGGTAAGCATACACTGTTGTTGATTCGGCCTGCTCGATGCCTACTGTTTCGTTAGAGGCTCCGGGCGTGGCTTCTAAAATTAGCCAGGGCAGTTCGCCATCCTGCAAACGGGCGTAGCTGGTGTCGGCGCCTAAGAATCCATAGCTCACAGAGTCGATCACGACTACAACCGGATCGATTTCACCAATCAGATTCGCTAAGCCAATGAAACCACCTTCGTCGTCGAGGGTAAAGTTGAGGTGAAGCGGCCCTGCATTAGGATTATCGTCGGCCCAAAGCACCACAAATTCGCCGGGCTCCAAAATGGTTTCCTCAGAGCCTGCCGGGAATTGGTACTTGTCAGGAACTCCGATTTCATTGGTGATGTACAAGCCTGCCAGATCGATGGCCTGGGTGCCGGCATTGTACAATTCAATCCAATCGCTAAACTGACCGTTTTCGTCGGCAATTGTACTGTTGTTGATGGCCATCAATTCGTTGATGTACACTGGTGGTGCCGGCGGTGGAACATCGTTGTCTAACAGCGTGATATTCACGGTTGTAAACTGCCCCGGATTGAAGTTCCCTTGGAAGTTACTCAGCGAAATGCTCAGGTTTTCAGAGGTTTCGACCAGGAAGTCATCCACAACACTTAAATCGATGGTCACGCTACTTTGCCCCGCCGGTACTGAGATGGGAATTTGATTTTGAACCAGTGCAGGATCGGTGTTTATGTCGGATTCGCTGCCGCCGTTTGAGTAGCTGAACTCGAGGGTAAAGCTTGATGCCGTAGCATTTGCAGGCGACCACGAAATGTTGATGGCCACGCTGTTCCCTTCCAAAACTGAAAGATTGGTTTGGTCTTCACTAAAGGTGACAAACGAAGAGTTCAGGTCTTCTTCGATGGCGAAGTTTATGGTGTTGGCCGATCCAATCTCGAGGCCTTGATCTACAGCCACAATAGCGATGGTGGTGATTTCACTTCCCTCGATGGCATCAGCCGAAGGCGCCTGAACTGAGAAAGAAAAGGCAGTTACGCCTGCCGGTATTTGTACCGTGATTAATCCGAGGGTATGTGGCGGGCTCGTTACGAAGTCGGTAGCGGTGAACTCCGGGCTGAGGGCAACCTGTAGGTTAATGTTTTTGGGAATGCTCAAAGCCGGGTTTACCGCCATAATCACGTCTACCGCAGCGCTTCCTTCGGTAACCGAAACCGCGGCAACATTGAAGCTTACAACCGATGGGTCGGCGGCACCAATGGTAATGTTCCAATCGGGCCAAACGCCCGAGCCGGTGGTTAGCGGGTCTTCGCCAATGTTCCAGTTGTTAATGTTGTAGATGATCGATTGCAACTCGGCTACAGAACCGGTGATTGAGCTCAGGTTCATAAACCCATTGTCGGGATTGCTTCCGCCGGGCGTTAAATTGCTCAGTTGAATGGCGGTTTGTCCTAAGGTGAGGTTAGAGGGCAAACAGCTTGTGTTCGAGTTTCCGTTCCCCGTTGCGTTGCAGGTGGCTAAAAAAGCATTTGTAGATAGCGCTGCAATCGGAATTTGCGTGCCTCCGCTGTTGATTACGTAAGCGAAAAGCTGATCGCCCGAAACGGCTAAGCCCCCCATTTTTCCGATTACCTGCCCGGGACCCTCAATCAGCGCATTGGGCACATTGGTATTGTTTGGGTCGGTAATCGTTATTACGGTTGCTGCGGGAACAGCGGCTGTGGCCTTCCAAACGAGGTCATCTTCGTTGGTAAAGAAGGCCGTTCCACTCCATCCGTTGTCGGTAAAAATGATGGAGTCGCCAGCGGCAATGTCTTGCAGGGTTACAAAGGCAAATGCGTCAGGAGTGTCGGCCTGAAAGCCTAAGATTGCGATGGAGCCCACGGCAGGCTGAGCCATTAAGCCCAGACTGAAGGCCATGGAGGCAAAGGAAAGTAATACTTTTCTCATAGACTGATTTTACGCCTCAAAGTTAGCAAGCAATCAACACCAACGAAGCCTGTCATCAAGCCTAAACTTTAATTTTCGTCGCCCCCACTTTATTGAGCAATTGGGGCTTAGTCGAAGAAAGTCCAATTCAAGCCTAATTTCAAAGCCCGGTCGTGGATCGCATACCCGGGCGTAAGCATAAATGTTTGCTCACCAAAGGAGGAGTTGAAGTGTTCCAGCTTGATGAAAACCCGGGCTCTCCGAATGCGTGCGCTCAGGTAAAAGTCGGCCTGCAGCAAGCCTTGATTCGGACCTTGCGTTGATCGGTAAAACAATCCCGACCAGGGCTGGTAACCATACGCTGTAAAGGCTGTGCAGCCCATCAGGTCGACACCAATGCGTAGTATGGTTTTGCTCCGTTTGAATGCGGTTTCCCAAAACAGGTTTTCCTGAAACTGTAAGGCCGGCAAGCGAATAACCGATGTATTGGAGGCCACTTGCGCCAATACCTGCGAATGTAGATGAAAGCGCCCCAGACGCAGTTTGTGTAGGGCTCCGGCCGACAAAACATTCTGCGCCTGACCGATTTGCTCGGGTCGGCCGGTGGAATCTAAAATCACCAAATTCCCCATCACCCGGTTACGCACAAACAAGCTCCAGCGGTCTTTGGCATCGCTGTAGGTTGCTCCGAGGCTCAACAAGCTTTGTTTTGAAAAATCCTCATTCCAATAGGAGAAGTTGGAACTGAAAAATTGAAGTTGGTAGTCCACTTCCTGAAGGTGGCTTTCGAGGGCTAAGGTTAAGGTGTTTTTCCCTGATTTACCGAGCTCCAGCCGGCCTTCTATCTGACTGTCGCCTGCATTAAAACCTGCGAAAAACACTTCTGCTGAAGCGCTTAACCTCCAATTTGTCGCCTGTAACCTCACAAATCCGCCGGCACTTTGGTTTAGGCTACGCAGGTTCAGGCTGTCCAACATTCCATAATGCTCCGTAAACAACTCCACGTACTGCTGTCTGATGAAGGCCTTGAAGCCTAACTGAAATCGGTTCAGGCTGTCGGGAATGCCTTCGAGTTTGAGCAAGGCAATCTCATTGTTGAGGCGCCGTTGAATCCAGGCTGTATTGTTACGGTTGCCTTGAAAAATCTGCGGGTAGAAAGCCGTGTCGGGCGTTGGATCGTCGTACAAATGCCGGTAAAAATCATAGCCCGCCGTATGCTGCAGGCGCAAGATTCCTCCTTTGCCCCGACTGGTACTGTCGCGCTTGGCCCCGAGTAAATCATAGGTTTGGCGCAATAATACCCCGTTTCTAAACTGCTGATTTCGGGCGCTTTGCAATGAAACCGGATACAACCTCCGATTGTTTTCGGTATTGGTGCGAAACAAGGAATCGCCAAAAGCGGTTAGTCCGCCGTTTTCCTGCACAATGCCGCGGTGGTAATGCAATGCCGCAATGAGTTGGTAGCGCGATTTTTCGGGACGTAGCCAAACGTGAAAACGCAAGGCTGTGTGTGCGGCCCTTTGTCTCACATAAAAGCCCTGACTGTTGATGCGCTTGTATTCGACACCGGTGTTTAAGGCTTTGCCCGCATTTTGGGTGTGGATGAGGTGGAAGTAGTTTTCTTCCTGGCTTCCTTGTGCGTACGAAGCCTGGGTGAAGGGCGATTTGGCGTCGTAGACTCTCACCTGCTCGGCGGGCAAAAAGTAGGGCTCAAAGGTGTTGAAGCCCCAGTGGAAACCCCGACGGAAAACAGGCGATAAAATCCAGGGCTGCATGGCTGTTCCATTGTTTCCCAGGGTGGCATTGATGATTTGGGTTGAATACACCGGCAGATACTGCTGGAACCTGTCGAGGCTATAGCTCTTACGCTGCATATTGGGGTTGCCGCGTTCGGTTACGTCGAGGTCGGTGAAACTCACATCAGAAGAGTCGCGAGATACGCCACTGGAGTCGAATGCCGGACCTTGTCGCTCGGTACCTTGCTGAAACTGAGCTTCCGCCTTGAGCAGGGCGATCATGAACAGGCCAAAGCACAACCAACGAATCATGGCCGCAAAGTAAGTACAATTTTAGCCCCGCCGGCTGCATCGGCCGTAGGCTTAAAAATGCTCCATGGGCTCATCCGGGAAAAACTCCTTGTGAAAATTCACCAGATACAATTTCTCAGTGGCTCGGGTTACGGCGGTGTAGAGCCAGCGCAGGAGACTTACATCGAGCATCTCTTCGGTTAGAAATCCCTGGTCTACAAATACGCATTTCCATTGTCCGCCCTGGGCTTTGTGGCAGGTCACCGCGTAAGCAAACTTCACCTGCAAAGCATTGAGAAAGGGGTCTTTTTTCATGGCCCGGTTTCGGTCGGCCTTCAAAGGTATATGGGCATAATCGGCTTCGATTTCTTGCTGGAGTTGTTTAATCTGACCGAAGTTCATGTTGGCCTGCTCCGAGTCGAGGCTGTCGAGCCACAGTTTTACTTCTAAATCGGGCTGATCGGGATATTCCAACAGGCGAATTTGGGCATCGGCAAAGTGAAAGCCGGCCCGCTCGTAACGTCTTCCGATTCGCTGAATTTCGGCTGTATCGCCATTGGCAATAAATCCCGGACCTGAGTCTTCGGGCAGCCAGAAGTAGTTGTTGCGTACAATCATCAGGTGATCGCCGCTGCTGATGTCGCTGTCTTGCCAACGAATGCGCGCCCTGATTTGCCGGTTATACAGTACCGCATTTTTGTTGCTTCGGGTAATCACCAATACTTCCTCGGTTCCGTAGCGGGCGTAGGCCTGGTTGAGGCATTCCTCTAAATCCATCCCGCTTATGCGGTGAACATCGCCAAACTGAAGGGTTTGCAAGGATGGAAAAGCACTTTCGCCCTTTTGTATCTGGTCGCGAATCCGCGTGGCATTCCACAAAATACCCGAATCGCTTTCCTGACGCACCACCTCGGTTAGCTTAACCTCTGCAGGCCGGAGATAGAGCTGTTCGCGCAGAAACCGGGAGTCGATGGCAGGACTTTCGGCAAGTCCAACCGGAGGCAGCTGTGCATCGTCGCCAATCAGCATCAAGCGACAATCGTTTCCGCTCTGCACATAAGCCATCAGGTCGTCGAGCAGACTGTGCTCAGTTTCGATGTTATCACCGCCAATCATCGAGGCTTCATCGACAATAAACAGAGCCTTGTGGAAGAGATTCCGCTGCAGGGCAAAATGCATCCGGCCATCCGAAATGGTGCTGAAATAAATCCGCTTGTGAATGGTCCACGCCGCCTGTCCGGAATACGCACTCAGCACCTTGGCCGCTCTGCCGGTAGGCGCCATCAGAACGGTTTTGATACTGGTGAGCGGAAGCGTCTTAACCAACGAACGCACCATGCTCGTTTTTCCGGTACCGGCATAGCCTTTTAGCACAAATACCTCCGATGGATCATGTCCGGAAAGAAAGGACATAATCGACTCGAAAAGGCTGAGCTGTCCCGCTGTGGGCGGGTGCCCCAGATTTTTGCTGAGCGCCTCAATAAAGTCTTTCTTGGTCAATCGCCGCTTTTGGTCTAAACTTGCCGCAAAGATAGACCGAGCTATGCACGGACCCACTCCGGTTCAACAGTATTCCGATAACACCTTGGATTCCACCCGAATGGAGGATTGTCTGCTGCGTATTCAAGTGTCGGAAGAGGAGCTTCAGCTGGCCGTTTTCGATTATGGTGTGCGGCAGTTTTTGCTGGTGGAGCGCTACAGCCTCTCCAAGGGCTTTTCGGGAGCCACAACAGAGCAGCTCATCGCACGAATTCTTCGCCAACACAGCTTACTGCGCTTGCCTTTCAAGAAACGCGAGGCGATTCTAATCAGCGCAGGCTGGAACATCATTCCCAACGCCTTTTACCAGTCCGGCCAAGCCGAGATGATGTTACGATCAACCCGTGGCATCCCGGAAAAAGCCCGTTTTCTACATGCGGCCTTTCCGGAAAGAGGCTTCACCCTGGTGGGAAGCTTTCCCGAAATCACCACCGAAGTGTTGGAGGCTGAGCTGCCCGGAATACAGCCGGTTTTCTACCTGAAGCCTTTGCTGGAGCAGATTTTCCTAAACGATACGCCTCAATCGGTATATGTATTTGTGCAGGATTTTCGGGCCGACCTCATTGCTGTAATGGATGGTAAGTTGCGGATGGCCAATACGTTCCGCTTTCAAACACCCGAAGAGTTTGTGTATTTCGTTATTCTGGCCTACGATGCCCTGGAATGGAGTCGCGATCTTTGCGCCTTAACGCTTTGCGGCGATATTGAGGCCGGCTCAGCCCTTTACCAATCGGCTTACAAGTACATTCGCCACATTTCCTTTTTACAGAGGCCCGAAGAACCAGCCGTACCGGCGGATGGCAAAACGGGAGCCGCCATGCCTCCACATTTTTTCCTCAACCTTTTGTACCCACCACAATGAGAATTATTTCCGGAAAATGGAAAGGCAAACGGATTGAGGCTCCGGGCAATCTGCCGGTAAGGCCGACCACCGACATGGCCAAAGAAGGACTTTTCAATTATCTCCAAACGCGGCTCGAGTGGGAAGGACTGGAGGCTTTGGATTTGTTTGCAGGCACCGGAAACATAAGCTACGAGCTACTTTCAAGAGGTGCCGCATTGGTGGTTGTGGTCGACAAGCATCCATCCTGCACCAAATTTATTAGTAACACGCTAAGGCAACTGGGCGTCACGCAGTCGCGGGTGTACACTACCGATGCCCGCGTTGCCGTTGAACGGAGTAAAGATCATTTCGACTTCATTTTTGCTGACCCGCCTTACGATTTGGCCATCCACCACGAGTTATCGGCGCTCATCATGAAGAGCAGTTTACTCAGGCCTGGCGGCATCTATGCCATCGAACATCCTTCGGAGGTAAACTTAACAACCATCGAGGGCTATGTCGAAACAAGGCACTATGGCCGGGTGCATTTTAGCTTCTTTTCCATACCTTCCGACGCTCAATAAACCACCATGAAGGCTATTTTTCCCGGATCATTCGACCCTTTCACACTGGGTCACGAAAGCCTGGTAAGGCGTGGACTAAACCTATTCAGTGAGATTGTGGTTGCCGTGGGGAAGAACTCCACCAAAACCAACCAGTTCGACATCGAACAGCGGGCTGCATGGATTCGCCAAGTGTTTAAAGACGAACCGGGTGTGAGCGTTGTTATCTACGAGGGCCTCACCATTCATTTTTGTCAAAGCCAGGGGGCTCGTTTCATTTTACGGGGCTTGCGAAACAGCTCCGATTTCGGCTTCGAACGCGGCATTGGGCAAGTCAACAAGGCCATGGCGCCCGAAATTGAAACGGTGTTTATCTTAAGTTTACCGGAGCATACCGCAGTGTCATCCACCATTATTCGCGATATTTTCCGCAATGGCGGTGATGTCCGCCCGTTTGTGCCCGAAGCCGTGGCCGAAGGAATCTACCATACGCAACCGAAGTAATTGACGTTTTGTCGAAGATGAAATCCCCGATTTCAATGGCTAAGCATGGACTCCTCGCAGTGCTTTTGGGTATTCTGTTTCCTGTTTCGGCGCAGGTACTTTTGCTCAAGGCGGATGGCAGCAGCACACTTCCTTTGCGCATCACGCGGTACGGAAACCCCTGGATACAAAGGGAAGCGTCAGTTTTTCGTACCCAACTCACACCCGAATACCAAAAGGTTGATTTGCCTGCAGCGCGCAGTTCACAAGAAGTTTGGATGCTTAACCTGCCCGAAGAGTCGGCACAAGTATATCTGGGTGTCGGCGATACCTTGTATATGCAATATTCCGAGGTCTCGGGATGGCTTTTCGAGTCGGGCAATGCTGCAGCACTTAACCAACGCCTTACTGCCATCGACCGGTTATGCGACAATGTTTTGGTTCAGGCAGGCGCCAACAAGTCGCAACCCTTGGTGAAACAGGTTCGCCAGTTTGCCGATACCGTCTTAAATGCTCCGGCTCGCTTTGGAGGCGAGTTTGAGCAAGGCTACCTAAAGTTTAGGGTGGCGCTGACCGAAATCAGTACCGAAAGTCGTTCGCGTAAAGCCCTCATACAAAAATATTTTACTTCAAGCCCACAACCTGCCAATCCGGCCTGGATGGAATCGTTCCACCAGTTGTTTGGAGGCGTATTGCAACAGGAGCTCATCCGCGACCGAAGCGATTCGCTCAAAACAGCCATTGCGAAGGTTCAAACAGACAGTATTCAACACTACTTTTCACGGCGTTTTCCAGAGTGGTTGACCGAAATCCGCGATCTTACCGTGGTCCTCGGCTTGTATCGTGAGGGCTTCCGTAAAGGGACGTCGCGCGACTTGATTATTCGCAATCTCGATCGCTTACAGTTGAATGGAAGCGAGTATGTAAAGCAATTTGTGGCCGATATCCAGGAAGACTGGATGCGTTATCAAAAAGGGGCACAAATGCCATCCTTCACCTACACCAGCCAAGGAAAAAACCTCAATTCCGAAAGTCTGCTCAACAAGCCCTTGTATTTGGCGTATTATCCCGACTTCGACCTCGATGTGCAACGCGAATTGCTCATGCTTAAAGCGATGTTCGCCAAGTACAAGTCGGGTATTTCGTTTTTGGTTGTTGTGAATACAAACAACGAGGCGCAGCTCAGCAAGGTTGTTGCAGAAACCCAACCCGGTTTCGACGTGGTTGCGCTTAGCCGCTGCAGTGATGCCTTTTTGCGATACCCCGAACGGGAAGATACGCGCACCTATTTGTTGTTAGAGGCGGGCGGTCTGGTTTTTCAAGCGCCTGCCGAAGGTCCTGAAACCGGTGTCGATGCTGCTTTTCTCGGGCTTATGAAGAAGCGTTAACGCAAGCTTTCAAAATGTTGCCAAACATCGCGCACCGAAGGCCAGGCCTCGGGCATCAGTCGCTCAATTTCAGCCCGTTTAAACCAGCCGGCCTGTTCGATGGCCTCTTCTGTTTGTGGACTTAATGGGTAGGCCTCCGCGCAGTGAAAGTGGTACCATGCGGTTTCCTTCAAGATGGTTTGTCCTCCCGAAGGATACGTATGATAACTGTTGGTGATGAACGTTGGATTCGACACTTCGGGAACTCCGGTTTCTTCGATGACCTCTCGGATGGCCGTTTGAAGCGGCGTTTCCTGTCCTTCGGGTTTACCTTTGGGTAAGTCCCAACGCCCTAATCTCTTGATAAACAAGAAGTAATCATTCGGGGCTTGGAGTATACCACCGGCTGCCGTTTGCAAGGGAAGGATATTTTTCAACAAAGCGAACCCCGGTTCCGGCTCGATGTCGGGGAGAAAAAGCGAAAACTCCGAATCGCCCGCTTCGCTTAGGGTTTGGAGTGCTTTAAGAAGGATGGCTTCACCTTGTCCTGAAAGTACAGTATACCCATCTGTTTGTATCTGAACGTCTTGTGGATTGTTGAAAAGTAGGGCTTTTCCGTTGGAGTAAAGGGCGTACTTTTGCGTCATGGTCTTGAATAAGGATACTGCAGAGCAGCTCGCTGACTTTCTGTTGCAAATTAAGGCGATAAAACTCCAACCTGCGAAACCATTTTTATGGGCATCGGGGTGGAAATCCCCCATTTATTGTGATAACCGTCTCACCCTTTCATTTCCGAAAGTGCGCACCTTCATTCGTCAGGAGCTCACGCGGGCGGTTCTGGCCAAGTTTGAGAAGCCCGACGTGATTGCCGGCGTGGCCACCGGTGGTATTGCTCACGGTGCCTTGGTTGCTCAGGAGCTTGGAATTCCATTCGTTTATGTGCGTTCCTCAGCCAAAGGACATGGAATGGAAAACCTTGTAGAAGGAAAAGTGGAGGCCGGACAAACCGTGGTAGTCATCGAAGACCTGATTTCCACCGGCATGAGCAGTCTCAAAGCGGTGAAGGCATTGCGTGAATCAGGAGCCATCGTGAAAGGACTTGTTTCCATTTTCGATTACGGTTTTGAACAAGCTGTTCGTCAATTTCAGGAAGAAAAGTGTCCATACTTCAGCCTGAGCGATTACTCCTCATTGATTGACCGGGCCACCGAAAACGGGTATGTAGGCCGCGAAGATGAAGAACAACTCAGGGCCTGGCGCTTAAGTCCCGAAACCTGGGGCTCCTCTCTGAAAATTGCCTGATTATGTTGACCATCGATACTGGTTTTAAAGCCATCCCCAACGCCTCCCAGGAAAAGGTGTACACCTTTGTTTCCGACATTAACAACCTGCAATTTCTGATGCCCGACCGGGTGAAAAACTGGCAGTCTGACGCCGACTCCTGCACCTTTACCATTCAGGGTATGGCCGACATTGGGATGCGAATCAAGGAGCGTCAACCCCACGGTAAGCTCATTCTCGAGTCGTTCGGAAAAACGCCCTTTGCATTCACCCTCGACATTCTGTTTCGGGAGTCGGGAAGCGGTAGCGAGGCCTCTATCGTGTTCAACGGAGAGGTTAACATGTTCCTGAAAATGGTCGTTGAGCAACCCCTCACCAATTTCTTTGGGATGCTGCTCGAAAAATTGCCGGCTCAGTTTAGCTGAAGCTGTGCACTAAGTTGTTAAAAACTGTTAAAATTTCGGTTGTGTACGTCAGGATTTCGCTGCACCTTTGCCGAAACTCATTTAATTCCACACAATGAAAAAAGTATTTCAATTCGCTGCCGCAGCTGTTGTTGCTGTTTTGGTTTCATGCTCAGGCGGTTCTGGTCCTGAAGGTGCAGCAAAAGGCTACCTCGATGCGTTAATGGCAGAGGATTTCGAAAAAGCCAAAGAGTTTTCTACCGAAGACACCAAGGGCATGCTCGACTTCATGAAGAGCATCTCAGGAATGGCTGGTGAGAAAAAAGAAGGTGAAAAGAAAGCCTATACTGATCTTAAGTGTACAATAGAAGCGGGCGATTCAACTGCTGCTTGCACCTACAAAGTAGAAGGTAAAGAAGAGTCTTTGAAATTGAAGAAGGCTTCTGACAAGTGGCTCGTTCACATGCCAAAAGAAAGTCCTGCCGGAATGGATGGCGGAATGGAAATGGGCGCTGATACAACCGGAATGGCTCCTGCTGCCGGTGATTCTGCTGCTACCGCTGCTCCTGCTGCACAATAATTATTCTCCATGCGCTTCAAGTCCGCTCCCCGCTGGCTGAAGATTGCCGGAATATCTGCAACCCTTTTTCTTTTGATCGCAGGCTTTGTAGCTTACAAAGTCCTCTGGGATCCGGAAAACACCAAACAAGTGTTTTACCCGATCAGCGACAAAGAGAAAGGGTTGCTTCGTCATGGTGATATGCTACTTCGACAAGGCTATGGCATGTTCTCCGAAGTTATTGTTGAAGCCCAAAACACCGCCTTTCCCATTTCCCATTGCGCCATGCTAGTGAACGACCAGGGACAATGGAAAGTCATACACGCACTGTCGAGCTCCGTTGCCGAATTAGACGGCGTGCAGATGCAGCCGCTGCAACGGTTTTTAAATGAATGCGTACCCAATTCGCTGGTGGTTACCCGTTTCAAATCTACGCCCGACTCCATCGCCCAACTGGTAGAGCGGGTGAAAGGTTATGCCCTCCGTAAAATGCCCTTCGATCACCAATTCGACAATACCGACACCAGCGCATTTTACTGTACCGAACTCTTTCGCCACTGCTTTGAGCAAGAGTTCCACAGGGTCATCTTTCCCCTGTCGGCACCTTCCGATTACATACCGCTCAGCACCTTCCAGGATACCACGCAGTTCGAAATCATCCTGAACCATCAGTTCAGGAAATAAATCGATTGATTTCAGCTCCAACCCGCACAGGTAAAATGGGGCATTCTTTAAAGAGAATCAAGTGCTAAGCGCTTGTTTGTTAAGGGCTTGTTAATTATTAAAGGAATGCTGTGGATACCTTAACCAAATCGAATCCGGCAATACCCCTAAACTTTCTATATTCGTGCATTCAAAGAAATCAGGATGCGAATTATTTCATTGCTTGTATTTACCGCTATTTCCGGGCTCACGCTGAGTTTAAGCGCGCAGAACGAACAGGCGGTAGAAGCCTATAATCAAGGGATTACCTTTTTCAATACCAAGAATATCAAAGAGGCGATCAATAGTTTTGATAAAGCGATTTCGCTCGATTCTACCTTGAACCAAGCGTATTTCAACCGCGGTGTGGCCAAAGCCGAACAAAACGATTTTGCCGGTGCTGTTGCCGATTACAGCAAGTTTATTGCACGGGATAAGTCGGTAAGCGACCGTGCCTATTTCAGCCGGGCTCAGGCTTATTACCTGATGCAAAAGAAAGATGAGGCCCTGGCCGATTACCTCGAAGCCGGGAAGCGCAACGCCGAAAACTATGATGCGCACTACTACGCCGGCGGCATCTATTTCGAAAAAGGCGCTTATTCCGACGCTATTCGATTGTTTACCCAAGCCATCACCTCTAAGAACGATTTCGCAGAAGCCTATCACGACCGTGGAAGCGCCAAGCAGAAAAGTGGCGATACACAAGGTGCAATTGCCGATTACCGTGAAGCCACCCGCCTGCGTCCCAATCTCGTTCAAGCCTACAATAACCTTGGCTCTTTGTTAAGAACGACCGGCGATTTACAAGGTGCATTGGTAGAGTTTGGCTACGCCATCAAAGCCGATTCCAAGCAAAGTCAATCGTACGTGAAACGCGGAAGAGTGAAGTTCGACATGCAGGATTTCGAAGGTGCTTTGGCCGACTTCAATAAGGCCATCGAACTAAACCCAAGAGATGCCTACGCCTACAACAACCGCGGGTGTCTGAAAAATAAACTTCGCGACTTTCAGGGGGCCATCGAAGATTTCGATAAAGCCCTCAGCCTCGATCCCAATTACGGCTATGCCTACATGAATCGCGGTATTGCCAAAGAAAATGTGAACGACGTTCCCGGGGCTTGTAAAGACTGGAACGAGGCAACCCTCAATGGGGTCGACATCGCCAAACAATTTATTGACTCCGACTGCAACTGATCTCATGAAGAAAAGCTTACTCATCCTGTTGTGCAGTGTTGGATTGCTTGCTCAGGCGCAGCAAAACACCGAATTCGACAAAGACAATTTTCCCAACGATAAGAAAGGGCTGAAGGAGGCCTTGAAGAACATCGAAACCGGCGACAATTATTTCTACAATGC
>CANHCM010000036.1 GCA_947459155.1 Bacteroidota bacterium
AAGCTGCGCGAATAAGCCGTTGCCGTAGTTGGGAAATCGGAGCTGCCCGTTGTGCCAAACACGAAGAGTTCGTTGGATGTACTTACGATTAAACTCTGTGGCAATTCATTTCCGGCCCCACCGAGGTAGGTGGCGAACATACGTTCTCCCGTTTGCGAAAACTTCATGATTCCGATGTCGCAAGGCCTGCTGCCATCACCGCCAATGTAGGTGTTCTGCCAGGCGCCGGGCGTTACGGGAAACCCTAATCCGAAAACCACACCAGCCGAATACGTGTTTCCGGCCTGATCGTAGGTGGCTGTGAAACCCCAGTTATCGGCGGAAGAACCCGTGAATGATCCAAAAACAAGCTGAGGGTCAATCACCAAAGGATGCTTCTCGTCGTATTTCCCTAAATCGAAGCGTACTTTTTGTTGCTCAAGACTGAATTGGCAGTTTACCGGGTAGCGTTTGCCCTCAATTTCCTGCCAGGCGATTGGTGCCTGCTCTACGAGCGTTCCAACAGAGGTAACCAGATGGAGTTCGCCCTTTTTTATGGCCAGTTTGGTCAAACCTTCGTAGGCCATGGCAATCTGGTCGGGATTGGCCCCTGCCTCCACGTGAATGTCGTATTTAAGTCCTTTGGCGTTGGAGTAAAGGCGCATCGAAATTCCGGGGTAGAGCGATTTCCACGAAACCGTTCCAAAGGCTTTCACTTGCGAAGCCCAGCGGCGAGAGTCCTTTCCGAGGTAGTAGTTGCTGTAGCCTTTGCGTGGCTGCTCGCCTTCTACGCGGGTTGAAGGAAGGGCATCGAGGAAGCGCATTTTGAATGCATGTCCGCTGTATTGCTTCTCATGTTCATGATGCTCCTCATAATCTTTGTGGGCATGAACGTGATGATGTCCTTCCTGATTGTGGAAGTTCCACGTAATTCCATGCTGTTCGATAAAACAGGCGCCCGAAGGGACATCCGCGCGGTAGCGCACCGCATCAGGCCATTGGCCTTTATTTTCTTCAAAACGCACACCGGCCTCTTGTCCTGAAAGAACTGAGGAACCTATACTCAAAAGGAAAAGCAGAGTAAGGGATTTTAGCATGCAGTAGTTTGCGAAGAAGTAATTGCAAGCCCTTACGAAATTAAAGGGCTATGGTTGATGAATCATTACGGGTAAAGTTTTCTGCCAACCCTTGGGAGATGTAATATTTAGGGCATAAACTCCTGATGAAAGGTTGAGTGAATGGAGCGGAATAAACTCCATAGCCGTTCCTGCCAAAACACTCCGTTGGATGGTGTAAACAATTCGTCCTTGAAGATCGCTAAGGGTGTATGTAAGATTTTCGGCTCGATTTAACTCGGCATTTACGACCAAAATTTCAGTGGCAGGATTGGGGTAAACCTGAACATTGGTCAATGAGGTTTCGGGAACAGAGAGGTTCGATTGCGGATTAGCGCGGTAAACAACGCGGCTAACGATTTCCTGACCAAAAATGCTGTTCGCTGTCACTTCCAACAATGGCCAGCCAAAACCGGGAGCCATAAACTTGTATTTCACTTCGGTGGCCTGGGGAAGATTAAGTCCAAACCCTAATTGATCTACATACACCGAGTCGCGGTAGAGCAGAGTTGATTTAAGGCGAATTACATTTTCGTAGGTTCCGGTTGGCAGAATCAAGGTTCCGGTGCCGTCGGCAAGGTTCTCCCGGCTGGCAACTCTTCCGTACGAGCCCAGTGAGGGAATGCCGATTTGGTAATTGTAGCTTGATGAACCGGTGGTGTTGAGGTTGAGGGGAAGAGGCACCAGTTCATCTACGCCGTCGTTGTAAGGAATGGGAATCGGAAAGCCATTCACACTTGCGCCGAAGCCCGTTTGAGTGAAGGCATCATTGTCGCGGTGGTAGAAGTTGAAAACATCTTCAAGACTAACTCCCAGTTGAGGTGGCAGCGGAATAGGGAAGGGGTCAGACTTTGCGATTTGGGCATAATTTGGCGAAAACGGCAGACCGAAAACGAAGCTATAGGTGATTTCGGTCGAAGCGGTATTCACAAACTCATCGAGATAAGTAGAGTTTGGGTTGAGGTTACTAAAATCCCAGGTTTGATTTTGACCACCGTTGCCAACGTCGAAGCCGAAGCCTGGATTCGACACCGCAAATCGAATGGTATCGCCAGACGTTGGGAAATCGTTAATGGTGATTTGTGCGTTGAGCCGACTCAGGAAAAGGCTGAGGCATGCTGCGAGAATGTAGCTGTTTTTCATGAATTGATAAGCTTTGCAATGTAAGGCAAAAGCGCATCAATTGCTACCAATATTTCATTTTAACCTGCTGAACCGTAACGCTGTTTGTTACCGTAACAGCAGCAGCCTGAAACGATGGTGGACCGGCTGTACCCATGGCTTGTCGAGAAAAACAGAAACCTTCCTTGGGAATTCCAAACAAACCTTTGTCGAGTTTTTGGTTGTCGTTTTCGTCGTGCACCACACCAAAAGCATAATTTCCCGGAGGCAAATCGCTGATGTTAATCTTCATTGTTCCCTTTTCAGCTTTTAGGCGAAACTTCCGAAACGCTTTCTCCCGATCGTCCGGAAAGCCAGCCTCACCATTAAACAAGGCAAGGAGTAAATAGCCATCGCTATTGCGCAAGCCTGAAATTTCGACGAACATAGAGCCTTTCGAGGAAGGTATATCCGTATCCGACGAAGACTCCGGATGCGTCTCAGCAACGTTTAACATAAGCAGGGCAAGTAGAAAGGAGTAAATCATTGGCCAATATAACCCATAAAAGCGCTCTTGGTTTAGGGGTGTTTTTTTTTGTTTTGAAGTTAATTGTGATTTTTTCGTAAAAATTGGTTTGGGATTTTAGAAATTAATTTTACTTTTAGCGAACTAACTGACGCTAATATTTACAATCATGCGAGACATTTTTACTACTGTTCTCTGCTTCTGTTGCATTATTATCCAAACATCTCCTTTGTTAGCGCAAAGCAATTGTGACAATATCGGTTTTGAGAGCAACAATTTTACCAATTGGCAAGCTAAGGTGGGAGATGCGGGCTGGAATCTGAGTAATTCTAATCCAATTAACAACCGACACACCATTGTTGGCACACAGGCTTTAGACGAGTATGGGAATGGCCAGTTGTTTCAGATTTACCCTTTTGGGGAGGGCTATTCGGTGCGATTGGGTAATGATCTGTCGGGAGGTTATGCCGAAGGACTTGAACGTACAGTCCAGGTGACAGCGGAGTCGCATTCGTTTTTGATTGCCTACGCCGTTGTTTTTGAAGACCCTGGTCATGCCGAATACGAACAACCCAAATTTTCATTTGGAGTGTACAACCAAAACAATCAGCTCATTGAAGGTCCCTGTTTTGGGTATTCTGTTGCCGCATCAGCCGATTTACCCGGTTTTCAGCATTCGTTGGTGAACGACACCATCATTTTTCGTGATTGGACTACGATAGCCGTTGATTTGTTCGATTACATCGGGCAAACCGTACGTTTTTCTTTCCGTACCGACGATTGCACCTTAGGTGGGCATTTTGGCTATGCCTATTTTGATGTCAAATGCGGAAGAATGGAAATTGAGGCTCAAAATTGCAGCAATGGCGAAGTGCTGCTAGCCGTGCCGAGCGGTTTTAGCGCCTATCAATGGTCAACCGGCGATACAACCCGAACAATTAGCATCACTGATGCCGATTCGGGGCAAGTATTTATGGTTGAAGCATCCACGGAATTTGGCTGTAATGTGTTACTCGAATTTGAATACGGCTCAGATCCATTTACCGAGCCTGAGATAAACCTGAGCTCCTTCCTCTGCGACAATCAGGTTTCGGGCGTATTCACTGCACCTTCGGGGTATAACAATTATCTTTGGTCGAACGGAGAAACTTCAGCAACGGCCACATACGGAGGTTTGAATTTAGTGAGCGAGATAAGTGTCCAACTCTCCGATGGGCCTACCTGCGATACCACCATTGTTATTCCAATTGAACCCTCAACCATTGTTGTTGAGCCCTCGCAAACAATACCGGTAACATTTTGCGCGGAATCAGAAAGTTTACAGCTTGCTGCGCCGTCGGATTTTGTTGGTTACCAGTGGCCCGACTTCTCCTCGGCCAATCAATATGCACTGAGCAATCCAACGCTTGGCTCAACGGTTCAACTCTGGGCAACACCGACTACTTCAGTTTGTCCCATTCTGATTGAATATGAACTTACTACGAGTATCCCGGAAAATCCAGATGCATTTGTAGAAGTACCAATTTGCCTCCTTCAGGACGCAATTAACCTCAGCCGGCCTTCATCGATGAACAGCGGAGTTTGGGCGTTTAACAATTCCAGCGCGGCATCAGCATCATACCCCGATCCGGTTTACGGCGATACAGTCTTTATTCATGGAGCCGACAACTCACCCTACAATTGTCCGGTAAGCACTGGATTTATCTTTATCAAAAAAACGCCATCATTGCCGGATTCGCTTTCCAAAACTGTTTTTGCCTGCATTCAAAAGGATACACTTGTCCTTGTCGCGGAGCACCCTTTCGATCAATATGTGTGGCAGCCGGGTGGACAAGCCGATACCTCCATTCAGATTATTAATCCGGCGCAGGGTGACATTTTTGCCTTAGATGCCGTCGGTGCCGATGATTGTCCGTACTACCGAGTCTTTGAAATTGTTGGGTATCCTTTACCCGACAGCACTGTTGTGATAGGGCCGTTTTGCGAAACCACTTCTCGGATTATGCTTGTAGGGCCATCGAATAACTTCGAATATGTATGGTTGAACGAGGGCACTTTATTTTCGAGCGGTTCGTCAATCGCCTGGCTCAACGATCCTCAGCCGGAGGCCACGATTACCGTTGAGTTTACCGACACTTTAGGGTGTAGAAATACTTTTGAATACACTCTTTCTCTCAATACACAACAAACCTCTATTCAGCTGAATCACACCGAAATTCCCAATGTGTTTAGTCCGGCTAAGGCAGATGGCTTTAACGATGTCTTCCTATTTCCGTTCAGCAATTACGATGCGTTCGATTTGCAGGTATTTAATCGTTGGGGCCAACCTGTATTCAATTTCTCGGGAACCGATGAACTCATTCAATGGGATGGAAAGAAGGAGGGCCAAATACTTCCAGGAGGCACCTATTTTTACAAGCTGAGTCTGAGCGCCTGTAATAGCGACGAAGCCAGGAATTACGAGGGAACCGTTTTGCTTATGGCTGACTAAATTTCTTTCATGCTTTCAAAAGAAAGTGCAAGTAGCCACCGGCAAGGCACGCTGGAAAACACTTATAAGAGTTGAGTACACGGTATTTAACGTGTGCGGAAAATTGTTCGGCAGAGGCTTAGGTCGGTAGGTATAAAAGAAAAAAGCCCTCGAGAGAGAGCTTTTTGCGGTCCGGACGGGACTCGAACCCGCGACCTCCGCCGTGACAGGGCGGCATTCTAACCAGCTGAACTACCGAACCATTGTTCAGGGAGCGCAAAAATAGAGTAAATCTCATTCCCTCCAAACTTTGTCCTAAAAAAAAACGGCTCAATCATGCAAGGATCTGATTTTGTGCCCATCAGAATTGCAGAGAAAGGCCAGTTCCGATGCGCTTTTTTGTAATTTGGCCCCCGCTATGGGCCTAAAAGCTGGAGTGGGTAAAGCCAAAGTTGTTTTTCGGCAGTTGTCGTTGCCTCTGTTTGGTTACGGGCGTTTTTACCATCAAAGCACCGCGCAGGAAACCGATTTATTTGCCCGCGCATTCTTGTTTCAGCATAAGGGGCAATATGCCTGCATCATCAATTTGGAGTGTTACCTGGTTTCTCATCACTTTAAAAAGGCGGTGCTGGAAGAAATCGCCAAACGTGTTCCTCAATGCCCCATTCAAGCTGAGCATTTATTGATTTGCACCCAAAATACGCACAGTGCTCCCGGTGGAATTTCGCATTATGCTTTTCATAACTTGAGTACCCGGGGCTTTCGCCCTGATGTCTTTGAGGCTTACAAGAAGGCCTGCGTTGATAGTTTTATGCAAGCCTGGAATGCCCAGTTTGAGGCTCGTTTGTATCTAAATGCCTCCGAAATAGATGCGTCGGTTGATGTTGGCTTCAATCGCTCGTTAGATGCATATAATCGCAACACCGATGTTGAACCTTTAGATGAGACCCAAACTCACTTGGCTATCGACAGAATGATGCGTCAGTTGAGAATTACAGATGCTCAAGGCCAAGACCGCGGCTTGCTCAATTGGTTTGGAGTTCAGGGTTCCTCGATTTCGGCCAATAACGACAAGATACATTCCGACAACAAGGGCTATGCAGCATCATTGTTAGAAAACGATAAGTCGGAACTGCATACTTATGTGGCAGGCTTTTGCAACGATGCCAGCGCGGATGTTTCTCCCAATTACCATGGGCGCGCCAAATGGTGGCCACGTGGTAAGTTCGAAGATGAGTTTAAGAGCGCCTATTTTAATGGTTTTCTGCAATTTGAAAAGGCGAAAAACCTTATTGAGCGGGAAGAGGAGCAGATTCCCATCAGCAATCGGGTTGAATGTAGATTGCAGTATTTCGACTTTTCGTCGGTGATGTGCGATGCCGATTTTTGTGCTGACGGCCGTGAGCATCGTACCGGAAATGCAGCCGCGGGCTTAGCTATGCTCAATGGATCGCCTGTAGACAATCCCGGAGTGGATGCCCTTACCTATTCGGTTTTGCAAAGCTGGGTACGCTACCGAAACTTCCTGCGAAAAGTGCCCCTGCTCAGCAAACGGCAATCAATTCGAGAGTTTAAAGATCTTTCTGAAGCCCAGGGTAACAAACTCATCTTGTCGGAACTGCAGGAGCGGAAAGTGTTGGGCTTTACCAACCTCACCAAGCTTAAGTTGCCGCCCGGCTTGTCGGAGGTGGGCGACGAAATCAAACACCTTTACCGGCAGGGTGCACTCAATGAGCATACCTGGGTTCCGGTAATCCTTCCTATTCAGATTGTGTTAATCGGAGAGCTTGCCATTGCGGCGGTGCCTGGTGAGATAACTACCATTGCCGGACGAAGGCTAAAGGAGTCTTTGCTGGCTGATCTTCAAAAGCAAGGTGTACTCGATGTGGTGTTGTGTTGCAATGCCAACGAATACATGGGCTACACAACCACGAACGAAGAATATGATGTGGCCACCTATGAGCGAGGAATGACCTTTTTCGGTCAATATACACTTGCCGCAGTGCAGACCTGTTTTAGGAAAGTATCGAAACTCTTTGATAAATCAACAGCCAATAGCGACTCCGGTCCGCAGCCTCCCGAATTTAGCGCACATGAATTGAGCCTGAGAACTGCTCAGAAGCCAACAATTCGATAAGACCGGATTTCAATTACAGAGGTAGAAAACAAACTCAAACCTCGGTTTTCAGCCACACACCGGTTTCAAATGCGTTTTGATCGCCGTATAGCGAAAGCTTAATGGGTGCAATGACTTCAGTGTGTTTCACGGTAATGATCAAATCGTGTGAAACAGCCCGCTCATCGGCGGTTGGAAACCAGATTTTCCCCGGAACGGTGAGCTTTAACAAACCATCAGGTCCTCCGATCGGTTTGTAAGAGTTCGAGGTACGGTCAACTTCGTCCACCTGAAAAGTTTCTTTGAGCGTGTTTGTCACTTTGCGAACATCGTTACATACGCAACCCACTTCGGTAATTCCTCTAAACATTGTCGGATTGAAATCTCCTTCGACCAGGTCGTCAGGATTGTCAGGATTATGTCGGCTTAAGATTTCAATGATGTTTCCCGCAGGGTCTTCAATAAAAATCGACTGCGAGTTGTACAATTCTCTTCGTACGATTTCCGCACCGGTAATAGAGTCTTTCCAAACGTTAAAGGAGAGCGTTTGGAATTCTTCAAGGCGTGCTCTTTCGTAAAACCAATTCAAGCAGTTTTCGATTTGGTTTGGCGGAATCGAAATGCTGAAATGGTATTGCGGAAAGAAGAAGTCTTCCTCACTGGGTGGAAGGTTGCTGGTTCTGGTTTTCAAGCGGGCATTACCAACTTGGTATTGGTAACGATTCATGCTGATGTACGATTCCGTGAATCCCATGAAATCGCGCCAGAAAATGCGTGTTTGTTCCAGCGATTTTTGTCGGATACGAAGATCTAATTCCAAGATGCGAAAAGATCTCGATGGAATCGTTAAAGGCAACAACTCATCGTTGCACGATTGTAACAGCGAACCAATCCCTCCGGCTGCAGCCAGAAAACCCAGGTTTCTAACAAATCCTCTCCGGTCCATTATTTACGCTTGTATTTTGATTTTTGTTCTCTGCGTTTCTTCTCCCGAGCCTTGATTCGCTCTTTGCGGGTTAAACGCTTGGGCACTTCTTCGTATTCAGGCACCGTGTCGTCCTGTTCGAAATCTTTGTCGAGGTTGAAGCTGAGTCCGGCACGAATAATCGGACTGGCATCCCAAACTTCGCCTTCCATGTACCCGCGGGTTTTGTAACCGGCTTGCACCATGAGCGACATTGTATGCTTCCAGCTTTTCGAAAGCTTGAAAAAGCCTGTAACTGTTGCAGCGCCACCCCAACCCACTGGTAAAGTTTCTTGATTTCCAAAGTTAAGGAACAAGTACTGTTGATTCCAATAGCTCAAG
Source organism: Bacteroidota bacterium (assembly GCA_947459155.1). Lineage (GTDB taxonomy): Bacteria > Bacteroidota > Bacteroidia > M30B66 > M30B66 > CAMCXT01. The sequence continues at coordinate 8,614 of CANHCM010000036.1, forward strand.
TGCGCATTGATTTGCATGTTGGTGCTGCGCTTAATATTGATGGCTTGAATACCACCTCCAAAATTCTGCGCAAAGGCCCCGGTACCAATCCTACCGTAAATGTTAATCAGCTGACGATTTTTGGTAAAGGTTAATTCCGGAATCCACTCTCCACCAAACGGAGAGAAGCCAAACCTCACCCAAGGCAACATCGTTTTTCCATATCCAATTTTGATGGCCGGCATTGGAATAGAATCCTTACCATGGAAAAGGTACTGCTGAAACACATGCCGGAGCGAGCTGTACAGCAATGGATTGGTGAAAGTTGACAGGGCAAAATCGCGCTTCAGGTTCGAAGCGGTGTAGCCATATTCGGAGAAGAAGCCATAGGCCCTGTTTCCATAGTATAACCAATCTTCTACGGCTGAGTTGCGGTCGAGTTGATCATCTGACGCGGTGTAAACCGAAGCAATGGCCGCTGCCTGAAGCCTTAAGAAATGCAAAGATTCCCTGTAGAACATCGACTTTCGCATCATCCAACGGAAAGCCAGTGTTTGGGAGGCCATCTGGCCGGCTTCCAAAGCGCCACCGGCTACCATGGCCAACTGCTGGCGAGAAGCCTGAGGTTCAATCACCGGCACATCGTAATTCAGGGTGTTCATCGGTCGCCAGAATGGAATTGGTGCACCGAATTGAAGTGAAGCTCCGGTGAGGCCGAATTCCCGCATACGGGCATAGTGACCAAAGAAATCTTGCTCCATCGCCATCACCACCGTTTCGAGTGGGGCGTCAATAAGCATCATCCGTCCGAGACGAAGCCAAACGGAACGTCGGTGTTCTTTTAGGGTTGTATCGCCGCGGTATTGACGAGGAATGAGCGAATCTTCCCAGGCGGTGAGCTTTTTCTGGAAGGTAAGCACCGTTGGAACGCCAGCCTGAGCCGTCATTGGCCAATCGAGCGCAACAGGGTATTGGAGCCTGTCGCTATAGCGAATCTTGAATTTTCTCTTTTTGGGACGAGGTCTCGGAGGGCGCACCACTTCGCCATCACGCCAAATCTTGGGCTCTCCTTTCAGGAATAGAGTATCTTTCCAGTATTCACTGGTGTCTACCTTGATGTTTCTGTCTTTTGGCTTCAGAGAATCAGCAGGAACCTGAGCAAAAGCGACAGAAGTAAGTAGTAAAAGGGTGAGTGTAAAGATTCGGGTCATCGGCAGACGGGTACGGCTACAAAACTATCTAAACTCACCAAATTACAAACAGGCAAACGAAGCGGTTTTGCACAATTCTTTGTCGGAAGGTTTAAATGGCTCATTGCAGTGCATCTTCTTACGAGGGTGCCCCCCTATTGTTCGTGTCATGAAAGAATCAACTCAAAAACGGACGTTTTAGTTTACGGAGTGCTTCTCTCTCGCTGAGTGGACTCAAAGGATGGGTTTTTACAAATTCAATCACCAGTTCAGGCCGACTTTGCGAAAGCTGTCGAAGGGCCCAACCAATGGCTTTTCGGATGAAGAAATCGCGGTGATCGGCCAGATGTTCGATGTAATAAAAGAGCAGAACTGTATTGGTTTGCTGCTTAAACTGAAGCTGATGGATGAGTACGCTTCGCTGAAGCCAAATATTCCTGCTTTCAAAGAAAGCCTTACAGACCTCTTCCTGTTTTTGCGGGAATTGTTTTATCCATGCTCCAAGGCCGTGCACCGATAGGGCATCCACAGTGTCCCACCAACTTTTTGTAACGATTAAACGCTCGAGCCATTCGATGTCGGTATCGCTCCATTTTCTGCGCAGCTGTGAAAGCATATCGAGAGCGCAATACTGAAACTCTCGTTCTTCTTGCTGCCAGCAGATTTCGATCAGTTCTAACCAGTCGGTTTTATGGAGCGGCTTATGCTCCAGCTTCCACTGTTTGAAAATTTCGCGCCGCTCGGTGGCCGGAACACCCAGAAAGCTGAACTTGTTTTTCATATACCGTTCCATGGGAAGGGCCTTTGAAAAGTTAGCCGCCTGAAGCAGAGCCTTATGTAAAGATGCAAACGCGGGATGTGGCATTTGCACGAAGGTAAAAAGAAAACAGGCCACTCAAGGCAGCCTGTTCCTTACAACCAAATTAAATGCGTGTTTATGCTTTTGCCAATTGTACTTCGGCAAGAATTCTCACTTCTTCGCTCACCAGCACTCCACCGGTATCGGTTGGCATGTTCCACACCAAACCAAAGTCTTTGCGGTTGATTTTTCCGCTCAAGGTGAAGCCGGCCTTCGCATTGCCCCAAGGGTCGTTGGCGATGCCTGCCGATTCAACTTCCAGTTCTACCGGCTTGCTCACACCGCGAATGCTCAGAATTCCTTTCAAGGTGTAATCGTTGCCGCCTTTTGAAATCATTTCTGTGGATTCGAAACTTAGTTTTGGATGACTACCGGCATCGAAGAAATCGGGCGATTTCAAATGTGCGTCGCGTTGTTCGCTTTTGGTATCGATGCTGTCGATATCGGCGCTAAAGCTGATTTTCGCGGTGCCAAAATCGTTACCTTCAGTTTCGGCACTGCCTTCGAATTTGCCGAAGCTGCCGGTTACTGTGGTAATCATCAGGTGTTTAACCTTAAACTGAATTTCAGAGTGTGAGGGGTCGATAGCCCATTTTTGTGTACTCATGTGTATGGGGATTTAAAAGTGTGCATTGGATTAGGAGGCGTGTCGTTCCATTGGAACTTCCATCACCAGTACCCGGGCGTTTTCGCGGGCAGTAAACTGAAGGGTTGAAGTATTGGTCACACCCATGCCATCGCGGGTGTTCAGCAATTGGTCATCTACCTGAAGAGAGCCCTCGAGCACAAATACATAGATGCCGTTTCCGGGCTTGCGAAGGCTGTAAGTTTCGCCTTTTCCTGCTTCAAAGCGACCAAGGTGAAACCAGGCGTCCTGATGAATCCAAACTCCCTGATCGTTTGGATTGGGCGAAAGCACTTGTTCCAAACGGTTCTGCTGCTTACTCGCATCGAGGCTGATTTGGTCGTAGCGCGGTTTTACATTGCGCGTTTTCGGGAAAACCCAAATTTGCAGGAAGCTGACTGATTTGTCTTTGTTCTTGTTGTATTCGGAGTGTGTGATGCCTGTTCCGGCGCTCATCACCTGAATGTCGTTTTCGCGAATTACCGATACGTTGCCCATGCTATCGCGGTGTTCTAAGTCGCCGCTTAGCGGGATGGAAATGATTTCCATATTGTCGTGCGGGTGAGTGCCAAAGCCCATTCCAGGCGCAACCTGATCGTCGTTGAGCACTCGCAAAACTCCGAACTGCATGCGTTCAGGATTGTAATATTGGGCAAAGCTGAAGGTATGGAACGATTTCAGCCAGCCATGATCGGCTTTTCCGCGGCTATCGGCGCGGTGAATAATGACATTGTTCATTCGTTCAGGTTTGGATGGGGGAATGTGGTTAAATCCTTCTTGTTGAGGCGCGGTTTCGGCCTGACTCGCGACAGTAATTCCCGCGGTAGCGGCCAGCGCACCAAGGCCTAAGGCGCTTTTTTGCAGAAAGTCTTTACGATTCATCACGCAAATATATGTCAATACAATATATGTATATACATATAAATTACTCAGGTTGCTTCTTTATCGTTTAATTGTATGATTATGAATTAATTAAAATTCAATTGAAGTAGTTGTATTTCGGGTTGCCGGAGCGGCTTTCCAAAACAGATTTCCAATTTCAACAAACCGGCAGCGCCATGAACCAACGGCTTAGGCTTCGGAGTTCATCCATGGCCACTGTAAACAGTTAGCTGAGCCAGCGATGGCGAATTCATCCTTAGCAGCGCTAACCGTTTAGGCAGGGTTTACAGCCGGTTTAAGCCTTGAATACAGTGTTTTTGAATCGATAATCTGAGTTCCAATCCTGTATCGTGGGGCGTAAATCGGCGGCCTTGCGAAATCTTCACTTTCTTTGCAGGGTGAATCAACCGCATTGGAATACCTTGTATAGCTTCGACCGGTTTGGCAGCGACCGCAGTCGTCAGACCCGTCGTTCGGAATTTGAGCGAGATTGGGACAGGCTGGTTTTCTCCAGTGCTTTTCGGCGATTGCAGAATAAAACCCAGGTTTTTCCCTTGCCACAGGAGGTTTTCGTACACAACAGGCTTACCCATTCGTTGGAGGTGGCCAGTGTGGGCCGTTCGCTGGGCGAAATGGTGGGGCAGTTTATTGCCGATCTGCCTGAGGTTGCAGCCGACGCCCTGAGTGCGGAGTTTTACCGATACCACCTGAAACACGTTGTGGCCTCGGCCTGTTTGGCGCACGACTTAGGCAATCCTGCTTTTGGGCATTCGGGTGAGGAGGCTATTTCGCAGTATTTCATTGATCGCTCCGGCGACAACCGTTTTATGGGTTTGTTTAACGAAGCTGAGTGGGCCGATCTCATTCGTTTTGAAGGGAATGCCAATGCCTTGCGCCTGCTAACCCATCAATTTAATGGAAGGTTGCCGGGTGGATTTAATCTCACGTATTCGACTCTTGGAGCGATGATTAAATACCCTTGCGATGCGCGTTCATCGTTGGGAAAAGGCGGGCCAAAGCACCGTTCCAAGTATGGTTTTTTCCAGGCTGAGAGAGCGGCATTTGAGCAGATCGTTAACAAGCTTCATTTTCAGCCCGATTTGGAGGCCAACGCTCCCGGCCCGGTGTTTCACCGTCACCCTTTTGTGTTTCTGGTTGAAGCGGCCGACGACATTTGTTATTCGATTGTTGATTATGAAGACGCCCATCGTCTGGGCATTTTCAGTACCGAAAAGGTGCGCCAGGATTTTCTGCCAATTATTCTGCTTAATCCGGAAGAGTCGCCCGAACGCATCGAACGTCTGGCCTCGCACGTGAGTGATGCCAATGAATACATCGCATTCTTGAGAGCCAAAGCCATTAACGCACTCACAATGTGTTGTGTAGATGTGTTTGTTCAAAACTGGGAGGACATCCTTTTGGGCCGTTTCAAGACCGATTTAATCTCTGCCAACGCTCAGGTAAAACAAGCCATGCAGCCTTTGATGAAGGAATCGGTAAAACACATTTACAACCATAAGTCGGTGGTGAAGATTGAGTTGGCCGGCTTTCGCATTATGGCTGCATTGCTCGAAGATTTTGTTGATGCAGCAATTGCCGAAAAGCCCAACAGTCGTCAGCGGAATACCTTACAACTCATGCCTGAGCAGTATCATATTCAGCCGGATTTTAGTGCTTATGAACGGGTACTTTCGGTTCTCGATTTTGCATCGGGAATGACCGACCTTTATGCCTTGAAGCTCTTCCGTAACTTGCGTGGAATCGAGGTTCCGGGTATTTGAGCTTCGCGGTTTTTTTGGGTGATGACATTGCGTTTCTACTCGAAAAGTTCAAATAAAAAAAGGAGGCTCTTTCGAACCTCCCTCAAGCAGCTCAGTTGGGCGTATCTGAGTACCCGGTAATTTTTGTCCCATCACAAAAGACACAGGCAAGTTGAGCCATAAAAACTGTTTTGGCAATCCCTACATTTAGGGATTGTTTTTTACCATTATTTTTTGTACAGGCCTTTTTGGTTTATGAAGACAAATTCATCGGCTTATGCAAAAGCGTTATCCAGCAGCAAGTTGGCGTAACCGGCTTTGGAGAAGTGCATCTTCAGCTTATACGAGTTCCTGGCGTTGAAACGGAAGCCCGCGTGAGCGGTTGAAGAGTAAAGGCCGCAGGCGTAGCGCGGACTTGTAACGGAAAACGCGACCCGTAGCTTTGCGGAGGGGCACGCCCAAAATAATTGACAAATGCCAGAACGGTGTTTTGCGCTCAGGACCGAAAATGAGGTGCGCGTTGGTGGCCTTCATGCCGCTCCGGAGTTGAATTAATGAATCATTATTTTTTGCGTTCCGTTTTGATTTTGAAGGAGATACAAGCCTGGCGTTAAGGACGAAACATCGAGGTAGTTGTCGGAGAAACGCAACACTGCCCGGCCGTTCATGTCGAATAGCGTGGTGTTGAGGTTCGTGCTCTGTGCTGAGCGGATGGCTTTAGCGCTTGAATCGTAGAAGTAGCGCTGGTTTTGGATATTCTCGTTGATGTTTTTTGTTGCAGTGGGCTCACATTCCAGTAAACCGACGCGCCGCATAATTTGATTGGCAAATGTTGTTGGAACGAGGCCATCAATGCCATCGGCAGGATCGCCTAAGCGGATGACAATGAGGTTTTGAGAGGGCACGATCATTAAAAACTGTCCATTTTTGCCCAATGCTGCGATGAGGTCGGCAGGGGCGTCGGGCATGATGAAGCCGTCGAAAGTGGTTGTAAATGTTGGGTAACGAAAGCTGTCTTTTCCGTTGAGCCACCACAGGTAGCCGTAGGCCTCGTTGATGTTTTGTGAGGTGTTGATCATTTGCTCGAAGTAGGCCTGATCGCTCATCAGGGTGTCGGTATTCCAAATGCCGCGGTTGAGCATGAGAATGCCGAAACGGGCCATGCTTCGGGCGTTGCTGAAGTTTACGTTGTTCGATTCGAAATTGAGGAAAAGTCCGTTCATACCAATCCGGTTGCGTAACCGCGTGTTGTAGAACTGGTTGAATGTGAGTCCGCTGGCTCCTTCGATTACCGCATCGAGGCGTGTGTAAGGGGCATTGTGATAAAACCACTCGGTTCCGGGCTCATTCAGGTAAGTGAGGCATTGTGGATCGGTGCAATCGAGGTTTCCATTGTTGAAATCGAGCCCCGTGGTCATCGTAAGCTGATGCCACACCGTAATCGCCTGCTCTTGCTCGGGCGTGCAGGAAGTCCAACCGGCTCCCTGGTACTGCGAAGAGGGCTGTTGAATGTCGATAAGTCCTTCTTGCTGAGCCTGCCCAATTAAAAAGGCGGTGATTGTTTTTCCGGCCGAAGCCCAGTACCACAAACTGTCGGCGGTAAAGGTGCCATAGTAATTCTCCGACACCATTTTTCCGTCTTTTAAAATCAGGAAAGCCTTGCTATTGTTGTTGCCAACGTAGTTTATCAGCGAAGTGAGTGAGTCGGGGCACCAATTGAGTTCATCGGGACTCATGGTTTGCCAGGTGTTGCCTGTAAGTGGCGGGAAATAAAGCGATTGTGAAATCAGCGAAGTGCTGATTGTCAGGCCCAAAAATAGAATCCAGTTTTTCATCGTGCTGCAGAGTCGATCCACCTGAAAAGGTTTATTCAGGCCCTTAAATTTAGGGCGAATTGTTCCTCAGCGGAACATTTTCAGCAACTCTACCTTTTCGGCATTGTGCAATCTGATCGAATATAAACCACGACTTAATTCATTTGTATTTAAATGGATATGCGTGGTTTTTGAGTCGAACACTGCGGTTTGGACAATCCTTCCTGCGGCATCGAAAATTTCCATTTTCAGATTTTCCACGGGACGGCTCAATACAATTTCTGCGGTTTGTCCCTGCGGGATGAAAGTACTCACTGCCCAAAGCTCATCGTTGCTCGTGTAGCGCACGGCAACGGGCTTCGAAAGGCTTGTGGTTCCGTCGAAATCGCTTTGTTTGAGGCGGTAGTAAGCAATTCCCATGAGGGGTTTAAGGTCTTTATCGGCGTACTGAAGCACGGTATTCGAATTTCCGGCACCGGGCTGGCGGCACACCATTTCCCAATCTTCAAGGTTGATGCTGCGCTGAACTTCGAACCAGGCATTGTTGGTTTCGGAGGCGGTAGTCCAGCTGAGGGCTACGTGGTCGGGCTTTGGGCTGGCGCTGAAGTCGAGCAGTTCGATGGGGAGTGGGCTTCCTCCTCCAAG
>CANHCM010000037.1 GCA_947459155.1 Bacteroidota bacterium
CCTCGGCTTGCCCCGGCTGAATCTGGGTGAGGAATAAGCCTTCCGCCTCGAGCGGCGCCTCGCCAACCTGCTTTCCATACAAGCCGACAAAATACCATTGTTCATCGGCACCTTTGATCCAGTGAATGTCGCCCTCCTGTTTACCGGGAAAGTCGAAGTCGAACATCACCGGCGGCTGATCTTTTCGATTGAAGGAGTAGCCTGCATAAAAGGCCTGTGAGCGTGGGTTTGATGACCATTCGAGCAACAAGAAAGGCTTACCGTTGTCGTCGAGACCCAGCTTCTTCACAGAAAAACGTTCCAGCTCGGCCGGAATGCGGGCATCGTATTTCGCGTGCTCGTTGAGGAAGGAGTCCCATACCTGAAATCGAATGCGCAGTTGGTTTTTTGCGGTGATGCTCTCTACACTCATGGCACACAGGTAAGCCCCCGAAGGACTTTGCGCCCATTCAAAACGCCTGCTGTTATTGGTAAAATAAGCGGCCGGCCAGCTGAGCATTTCTTCCGTTTGGGCCTTGTACTTATCCGACTTTTGAATGGGGAGTGAGTCGGGATTGATTCGGAGCACTTTTAATGAATTGCTGCGGTCGTTCTTGTCGAACGAAGAGCCCCAAATGGTAATCTCCTGACCGACAATGTAAATGGCTTCGGGAAAGAAATCTTTCCGCGAGGCAAAAACATCCGGAAGGTTAAGTTTCCTCCCCCGTTTCAAGGTTTCATCGTCGAAAAACTCAAACTGAAGATTGCGTGGAAGGCCATCTTCCTCGATAGTTCCCCTCAGTAAAACCAGCGAATCGCGCAATACGCCCAACCATTCGATTGGCTGAAAATTGCGTTCGGGGCTGTAGCCTTCACCTTCGCTAAACTGCTGAGCCGAAAGACATTGCCCGAGCATGATGGCCATCAGGAAAGCTACCGGGCCTTTCATACTTCTGCTTTTCGAACCACCTTCAGGGCAGCCTTGTTCTTGTTAGCCAGCTGTCCGCAGGCGGCATCAATGTCCTTGCCCCTACTCCTGCGCACGTTCACAATCACACCCTTGCGATCGAGGTAAGCACAAAAACGGTTGACGGCAGCTTCTTCGGCACGCTCAAATTCACCTTCTCCGATCGGGTTGTATTCAATAACATTCACCTTGCTGGGTACTTTTCGAACGAAGGCTTCAAGCTCGGCGGCGTCTTCCAGCGAATCGTTAAAGTCTTTGAAAATGATGTATTCCAGCGTAGGACGAGTACCCGTTTTCTCGTAAAAATACTGCAGGGCTTCCGCCAAAGCCTCCAGGTTGTTGCTTTCATTGATGGGCATGATGCGGCTGCGCTTCTCGTCGTTTGCCGCATGCAGCGATAGCGCCAGGTTGAACTTCACTGCGTCGTCGCCCAATTTCCGGATCATTTTTGCAATACCGGCCGTTGAAACCGTGATGCGCTGCGGCGACATGCCCAAACCCTCGGGAGAAGTAATTTTGGCAACGCTTTCCAGCACATTTTTGTAATTCAGCAGTGGCTCGCCCATACCCATGTAAACGATGTTACTGAGCGGAATACCATAGTTCTCTTCGCTTTGCTTACGTATGTGAGCCACCTGATCGAAGATTTCGGCAGCCTCTAAATTGCGCATCAGCTTAAGCTTTCCGGTTGCGCAGAACTTACAGGTAAGCGAGCATCCGGCCTGCGATGAAATACACGCCGTCATCCGCGAAGTTGTTGGAATCAGCACACCCTCAACAATTTGTCCGTCGTAAAGCTTAAATGCCGTTTTAATCGTTCGGTCGGAGCTCTTCTGAGCATTTACCGCTTCGGCCGGGCGCAGGTGGAAATGACTTTCGAGCAGTTGTCGCAACGGCAAGCTCAGATTGGTCATCTCCGAAAAGCGACCAACCGCCTTTTTCCAAAGCCACTCGTGAATTTGTTTAGCACGAAACCGCGGCTGCCCTTGCTGCAGTAGCCATTCTGTGAGATCGGCCAGCGAGAGGGTTCGGATGTCGGGCTTTTCCATACCCCGCAAAGATAGTGAGGAATAGGCGGGAAATGTGCAATTTTACCGCATGCCAAAATTCACCGCCGATCTGTTGTTTCCTGTGGCTTCACCACCGATCGAAAGGGGTGTTGTAGAAATCGACGAGGAAGGCTATGTGCTTTCGCTGATGGCACCCGGCGACAGAGGCTACTCCACGGTCGGCGCCCGCTACCTTCAGGGCTGGATTGTTCCGGGCTGGATCAATGCGCATTGCCACCTCGAATTGGCGGGGCTTAAGGGTAAGATTGAAGAGAACACCGGAATTAACGGCTTTATCGATAGCCTCAACGCCCTAAGACCTCAACAAGGCGATGAGCAAGCCATACGAGAAGCCGATGCGCAGATGTGGGCCGAAGGCGTGATGGCGGTAGTCGACATCTCGAACACGACCGACAGCTTTGGAATAAAGCGCCAGTCTGCCATCGAATACTACACCCTTGTTGAGCGCTTTGGTTTCAGGCCTGAGGTGGCTGAAGCCAGCTACAGTCAAGGTGTTCGGGTGTTAGAAGCCCTACGGGCGGATGGCCTTCAGGGAAACATCAGCCTGCACGCACCTTACTCGAGCTCAGTGCCACTCATGGAGAGCGTTAAGGCGCATATTGAAGCCGAAGGAGGCCTGTGGAGTTTACATTTTTTAGAGTCTGAAAGCGAACGGGAGCTCTTTGAGCATCAGCGAGGCGAGCTTTTCGAACGGTTGCAAAACTGGGGGTTTAAGCCCGAAGAGCAACTCCGGGGTGTTCGTTCGGTGATGGATTACATGCAGCAAGCCATCCCACGAAGTGGCACCTTACTGTTGGTGCACAACACGCACATTTCCGAGGCGGAGCTTTCTCTCCTGCGCCCTGAGCACGAACGCTTGTTCTTCTGCATTTGTCCTGAAGCCAACCGCTTTATTGAGGCTCAACTGCCGCCACTCGACCTGCTCAGCTCAAAACCTTTTCAGCTTTGCCTTGGCACCGATTCTTTGGCATCGGCCCGCCACCTGAGCATGCTGGAAAATTTGAAAATGCTGCAGACAGCCTTTCCGGCGATACCCTTCGAAACGATGCTCTGTTGGGCTACACTCAACGGCGCCAGGCTTTTAGGGAGAGAAAATAAGCTCGGAGCCCTTGCTGTTGGAATGCGGCCCGGTTTAGTTCACATTCAGCATGTGGACAATTCTTCAAAAAAAATTCTGCCCAATGCTGTGGCATGCCGAATTGCTTGAGTAGGTTTGCAGGTTAAGCCCGCTGCACAAGCCTGCAAAGGGCGGCCACGCAAAACAATGAAGGATTCTCGCCTTATTTTCAGTTTCATCCGCAATCCGACTTTGGGTCTGACCCTTGAGTCGTTTTTGGTGAAACTTATTGAAAATGAGACCTTTTCGTACGATTACCAAAGGGTGAATTACGAGCGTCGCGGCGATTACGACTACCCCTTTTCGGAGGATGAATTGGCGATTTTGTCCAAAACTTCCGAGCTTTCCATACAGAACATCGAGAAGATTTTTAACCCCAAAAAGCTCAAACGGGAAGTTTTTCTGGAGCGTCTGGCCAAAGATGAGGTTCAGATGAAGCGGCTCTCGGAGTTTTTCGACATCCGATTGGCCTTTTGTTTAGATAAGCTTCGCGGTCAAACTGTGTATTGGCGCGATAAGCATTCTGATCACCCATCGTTGGTGCGGAGTTTTGTAGTCGCCGAAGAGCCGGTAACCACGCTGTTTCACTTCAACAAGCAGGAAGCTGAGATTGTGTATACCTTTCACGCTTCGCGTGCCGATGGCAGCCGCATTAATCTTCAGCATCCCGAAATTCGGATAATCTCATCAGAACCGGGCTGGTTTGCCACGCAAGGTGAGATTTTCTCTTTACCCAAAGACGTTACCGGGCAAAAGCTGCTTCCCTTCACAAAAAAAACGCAGCAAATCATTCCCGACAAGCTCGCGGAGGCGTTTATGTCGAGTTTCCTCATTCGCACTACGCGGCGTGCAGAGGTGCAGTTTGAGGGTTTCGAGGTAAGAAGCGCCCCCAATTCAACCAGAGCCGTGCTTTCGATTGCGCCCGATCTGGATCATAAACCGGTGTTGCAGCTCGATTTCCATTACGATGACTTTATCGTGAATGCCAGCCAAAAGCAGGAGCTGTTGGCCCGAATCGATCGAAGTAGCGGCACCTCAACCATTGTTCGGTATTTCCGAAATACGGAGTGGGAAAGGTATACTGCCTCATTCCTCACGCAGGAACTTCAGATGGAGGCCATTGCGCAGTCGTTGTTTTTGCCATCCAACCTTCAAAAGACCGACTACGGTGTAGAGCATGTGCTCGAATGGTTGAGCGAACACAATGAGCAGCTCAGGGCGAAAGGCATTTCGGTGATTGGGCGATGGAAACAGAAGGTTTTTGTGACCAGTAAGGCAGTTATTCGAACCCAGCAAAAGAAAAAAGAGGAAGACTGGTTCGACCTCCATGTGGTGGTATTGGTGGATGGCATTTCGATTCCATTTGTGCGTTTCAGGAACCACATTATTGAGAAAAACCGGCATTTCAACCTGCCCGACGGAAGGGTGTTTTTGCTTCCGGAAAGCTGGTTTATCCAATTTGCCGACTTATTCGAGTTTGGAGAGTTGGATCAGGACAGCCTGCGTTTGCACCGCCAGCACCAAAGCTTAATTGAAGGGCATCCGCTGTTGTCGCCCGGCATTCAGCTTGGGCTGAACAATGCACAGAAAAAGGTGTACACCGAAGCGTCGCTCAGCCAATACCCGCTTCCACAAGGCTTGAACGCTACCTTGCGCGATTACCAGCGTAAAGGTTTTAACTGGCTGGCTTCGATGCACGAAAATAAGCTGGGCGCTTGTTTGGCCGACGACATGGGCCTCGGCAAAACCTTGCAGGTGATTTGCCTGCTCTTGTATGTTACCGAGAAAGAGCGCCAGAGGCTCAAATTGCAGCCGGCCGGACAGCTTGATCTCTTTGGATTTGAGGAAAGCAGAGCCAGCGGACGACCTCATTTAGTGGTAATGTCGCCCACGCTACTACACAACTGGGAACGTGAGATTGCCCGTTTTGCGCCCGGATTGAGAGTGATCAAGCATTCGGGCTCTAAGCGCAGCAGCGAAGAGCGTCCGTTACTACAAGCCGACGTGATTCTCACCACGTACGGCGTGGTTCGGAACGACAAAGAGCTCCTGCAACGCATGGAGTTTAGCTATGTGGTGTTGGATGAAAGTCAGTTGATTAAAAACATGCGTTCGGCGAGCTTCCAATCGGTGCGCACCTTAAAATCGGAGAACCGCATTGTACTTACCGGAACTCCGGTGGAGAACTCGTTGACGGATCTTTGGTCGCAACTCACGTTTTTGCAGCCGGGCTTATTGGGAACCTTTCACTTCTTCAAGGGCGAGTTTGTCATCCCCATAGAGCAAAACAACGACGACCAAAAGCTGGAGAAGCTGCAGAAATTGGTTCGTCCGTTTATTTTGAGGCGTACAAAGCAGGAAGTAGCGCCTGAACTGCCCGACCAGACAAGGATTCTCAATTATTCGGTGATGGAAGGTGAGCAGAAGCAGGTGTATGAAGAGCGGAAATCGTACTACCGCAACCTGATTCTGGAAACTGTTGAAAAGACGGGCTTACAGAACAACCAGATGCTCATTTTGAGAGGACTCACTCAGTTGCGCCAGATTGCCATCCACCCACTACTCGAAAACCCCGACTACACGGGCGATTCGGCGAAGTTCAGAGATGTGATGACCCGATTGGAAGAGTTGGCATCAGAAGGCCGTAAAGTGTTGATTTTCTCGCAGTTTGTGAAGCATCTGGAGATTTACCGAAGAGCGTTCGAAGCCCAGGGTTTGCCTCATTCGTGGCTTACCGGCGGTGTACCACAGGCCAACCGGAGCCGCATCATTGATGAGTTCGATCATCATCAAGGTTTTAGGGCATTTTTGATTCAGACCAAGACTGGTGGTGCCGGGCTAAACCTTACCAAGGCCGATTGCGTATTTCTGTTAGACCCTTGGTGGAATCCGGCACTGGAAGAGCAGGCGATCAGCCGCTCGCATCGCATTGGGCAAAAGCAGCAGGTGTTTGTGTGGCGGTTCATTACCCAGGACAGTATTGAAGAGAAAATCATGCGATTGCAAGAACGAAAAGCCAAGCTGGCGTTGGATGTTATGAGCAGGACTAATCCATTAATCAGACTTTCGCAAGAAGAATTGGAGGAATTGTTTGGATGAGTCCCGAATGTTTACCTTGCTAACATCAAACCACCGATGAAACCCGAATCCATAAAATCGGATTTACGGGCTGCACTTGTAGTATTCCTTGTAGCCCTGCCACTTTGCCTTGGAATTGCTTTAGCGTCGGGAGCATCGGCCTTTTCGGGTATTGTTGCCGGAGTGGTCGGAGGCATTGTTGTGGGCGCATTGAGCGGCTCGAGGCTGAGTGTGAGCGGTCCGGCGGCCGGGCTGACCATTGTGGTGCTCGATGCCATACAGTCGATGGGCTCGTTCGAAGCCTTTCTGACCGCACTGGTATTGAGCGGTGTACTGCAAATTGTATTTGGGATTGCCCGTGCCGGAGTGCTGGCGAGCTACTTCCCAACTTCTGTTGTTAAAGGGATGTTGGCTGCAATCGGGCTTATTTTGATTTTCAAGCAAATCCCTCATGCTTTAGGCTACGATTTTGATTATTCCGGCGCGGTAAACTTGCCGGAAAAGGATGGACACAATACCTTCAGCGATATTGGTTATGCCCTGTTAGATCCAGAGCCATTGGCGCTGGCTGCCAGCATTTTGGGCTTAAGCGCTATGATTTTATGGGATTCCCGAAAAGAGGCCTTATTCAAACTTGTTCCCGGAGCGCTTATCGCCGTTTTATTGGGTGTAAGCCTGCAGGAGTTAGCCATCCTTTTCGCTCCTCAGTATGCGCTTGAGACTGTACATCTGGTAAACCTTCCTACCGGCTTGCTCACGGGTGAGGCTTCAAACTTATTCGTTAGTCCCGACTGGTCTGCTTTTCAAAAACCCGAGCTGTATCAGGTTGCCTTTACTCTGGCGCTTATTGCCAGCATTGAAAGTCTGTTGAGTGTAGAGGCCATCGACAAGCTCGACCCCAAGCATGAAATCACACCCGGCAACAGAGAGCTGATTGCTCAGGGCAGCGGAAACCTGATCTCGGGACTTTTGGGCGGAATACCCATCACGGCGGTAATTGTGCGCAGCTCAGCCAACCTTTTGGCAGGGGCGCAAAGCAAGATGGCCACCATCCTTCATGGACTGTTTATCGTGGTGGCCGTAGCCTTTCTCCCTGTGGTGATCAATCTCATTCCTTTAGCCTCGCTGGCTGCAATCTTGTTGGTTGTTGGGTTTAAGCTTACCCGGCCGGCAATCATCCTTGAACAACTCCGAAAAACACCCAATCAGTACATCCCTTTCCTGGTAACCCTTGTGGCCATTGTGTTTTCCAATTTACTCACCGGCCTTGCGATTGGACTTGCAGTAGGCTTTGTGTTTATCCTGCGTTCAAACCTTAAGAAGTCGATTACAGTGGAGCAAGATGGCTCTAATTACACCATTCGTCTTCACGACAATGTTTCTTTCATCAACAAGAGTTTAGTTCGTTCTCACCTTGCTAAGGTGAAACCTGGGTCGCGCGTAATTTTCGATGGTACTGCCGCCGTGTTAATCGATGATGACATAATCGACACCATCGATTCATTCAGGGAAACTGCGGGTTTAAGAAATATAGAAGTCGAGATAAAGACCGGAGCCAATAGCATCCATCCTTATTTTAAGAGTGGTGCAATTGAGTAGTACTTCATTCACAAAGCGGCCGGTGATCTGCGGCTGGCTACATGATATTCGGGGCGGTAGGTGAATGGAGATTTGTCGGTTCGAGCACAGAAAAATGGTCGTAACGAGTTATGCATATAACCGTGAAGGTCTACAGGCAGTACGACGATTCATTTGAAAGGGTGTTATTGAGTGCCTTGGCACGGGCGACATTGACTGATGAAGAGGGTTGCAATCGGCATTATGCGGCTGCCTGATGCGGCCAGCGCCAGCGACTGAAGTCGGCAGCCCCCGCAAGTTCGCGCAGCGGGGCTACAGGCGTAAGGCGCGGTGCCTGTTGGTTAAGCTAAGATGTTTGGAGAAGGCTTAAGAAGGCAGGCGCCCAACAAAAATCCACATTCAAGGTAAAAATTCAAATCAGGACAGGGCATTTCAATGCACGTAATTACCTTATAAACAAAGCCTTATTTCCAATCAAGAAGAAAAGAGATGTGCGATCACCTCAAAACGGGAGACACGTGTCCCCACCCGTTCTCAAGTTCGGGAAAACGCACCGAAAATCACAGCAGAACTTACCAACCAAAGTGTTCATAATTAAACGTTTATAAACGTTTAACGCTTGCACAAATCCCGGGAATTTCCGTTCTTGAAACTGGGGAGGAGGATGGTGGACCCCAGAGTTTGGCCTACCCTAGCCGCCAGTTTCAGCGCGGAAACCCTCGATTTACAAGCGTATTCAGTCATCTGCACCACAGAGAAGGCCCACGACTATATTGTCCTTTTACACGTTCTGCGAATTAGCTAATCTTGCACTCAAAAGCGCAGAACTTTCTATCCACACGAAAAATTCGGAATTGCGACCATGAATAACAAGCTGGAACAACTCGAGCAAAAGAAAAAAGAGGCACTGCTGGGCGGAGGCGAAAAACGCATCGAAGCCCAACACAAAAAGGGAAAACTCACTGCCCGTGAACGCATTGCGCTTCTGCTCGACGAAGGCTCATTCGAAGAAATCGGACAGTTGGTAACGCACCGCAGCAGCAACTTCGGACTCGATAAGCAGAAATTCTATGGCGATGGGGTGGTGACCGGTTTTGGTACTGTAAACGGTCGTTTGACCTATGTTTTTGCGCAGGACTTTACCGTGTTTGGCGGATCATTGGCCGAAGCTCACGCCACGAAAATTTGTCGGATTATGGATTTGGCCATGCAAAACGGAGCACCCGTAATTGGCTTGAACGACTCGGGCGGCGCGCGCATTCAGGAAGGCGTGGTTTCATTGGGCGGTTATGCCGATATATTTTACCGAAACACCCTCGCCTCGGGCGTTATTCCTCAAATCAGCGCCATTATGGGACCTTGCGCAGGTGGAGCCGTGTACTCGCCGGCCATCACCGACTTCATTTTTATGGTGGAGAACAATTCGTACATGTTCGTAACCGGCCCGAACGTGGTTAAAACCGTGACCCATGAGGAAGTGAGTTCTGAAGATCTCGGTGGCGCCTCGGCACACAGCGTAAAATCGGGAGTTACCCATTTTACCAGCCCAAATGGAGTAAGCTGTATTCAAGACATTAAAACCCTTTTGAGCTATGTGCCTCAAAATTGCGAGGAGGAGGCGCCGGCCATACCGTATGAGGCTGGTAATGAGCTGAGGCCTAAGCTGAACGCCATTATTCCCGAAAACCCCAATCAGCCTTACGATATCCGCGAGGTGATTGAAGAGGTGATCGACAATGGGAGCTTCTTCGAGGTGCATAAGAATTTCGCGGAGAATATCGTGGTGGGCTTTGCCCGTTTGGCGGGGAAAAGCATAGGCATCGTGGCCAATCAGCCGGCTTATCTGGCCGGGGTGCTCGACATTAAATCGTCGCAAAAGGCGGCGCGTTTCGTGCGATTCTGCGATTGCTTCAACATTCCATTGCTGGTTTTTGAAGATGTACCCGGATTCTTGCCCGGAACCGATCAGGAGTGGAATGCCATTATTACCAATGGAGCAAAACTGCTGTACGCCTTCTGTGAGGCAACTGTTCCGCGCATTACTGTGATTACCCGCAAGGCGTATGGCGGGGCCTATGATGTGATGAACTCCAAGCACATCGGAGCTGATATGAACTACGCCTGGCCAACGGCCGAAATTGCCGTGATGGGCGCAAAAGGAGCAGCCGAAATCATCTTTAAAAAAGAAATCGAAGAGGCCGCCGACCCGGAAGCCAAGTGGAAAGAGAAAGAACTGGAATATGCCGAGCTCTTTGCCAATCCTTACAGCGCCGCGGAACGTGGATATGTTGATGATGTAATTCGCCCGGAAGAAACCCGTCAGCGACTGATTCGCGCCTTCGAAATGCTGAAAAATAAATCGGCCAGCTTGCCCCGAAAAAAACACGGCAATATTCCGCTTTAAGCTATGCCTTTACGGATTTCATTTCCTGCTTTCTGCAGCCTGTTGTTTACAGTGCTGCTAGGAATGAGTCCAGCCGCGCGTGCACAAGTCATCGTAACCGGCGAAGTGATGGATGCAGAGTCGCGCCGACATCTGCCCCATGCCTTTGTGATTAACCACAGAACTCAAAACGGCGTGTTTTGCGACAATCAGGGGCGTTTCAGCATCAATGTAAAGCCAAACGACAGCCTGCTGGTTTCGCTTACCGGATACACCTTGCAAAAAGTGCTGCTGAGCGATTCTTTGCCCAAAGAGCGGTACCATGTAAAGGTGAGTTTAAAACTCAAACCGGTGAGTTTACGGCCGGTGAGCATCAAGGCTCCACGCACATACGAACAAATCCTGAAGGAGCTTTCCGAAGCCGAAAAACAAAAACCCCAGGCTACACCGCTCGTTAATGCCGTTGAAAGTCCGATTACCTATTTGTGGATGCAGTTTTCGAAAACCGGCAAGGCGCAACGCAAAATTGCCGAGCTCCGGGCGCAGGATGCACAGATGGAACTCCTCCGCGACCTATTTACACGGTACATGGTGGCTCAGATTATCGAAACCGACGAAAATGAGCTCGACGATTTTATTAAGTTCTCCGGATTAATGAACTCCTACAACACATTCGATACGGAGTATGAGCTGGTTTCGCATGTAAAACAACGCTGGGCCGACTACAAAATTTACCGCGGCATGGAGGACTAATTGAGCGGAAAACCGTCGTCACAACATCGAAAATCCAAAGTTTGAATGGAAAATTCTGTGGGAATTGTATTTCCGCCAGTGTTTCACCAACATCGATCGAATAACCCATCAATATCAATATAGACGAAGAATTCACGACTCTTTAAACCAACCGCTGTACATCAGATAATTGTCAGCAATCCGATCGATTTGCCCACGCACCAGCTCCTCTCCTACCCTTTTCACCGGCTTGGCGGGAACACCGGCCCAAATCCAGCCACTCTCAACCACCGTATTCTCCAAAACCACCGCACCGGCGGCAATGATGCTTCCCGAATGTACCACCGCATGGTCCATCACAATCGAACCCATGCCCACCAGCACATTGTCGTGCAAAGTGCATCCGTGCACCAAGGCGTTGTGACCAATAGAAACGCGGTTGCCAATGGTGGTAGGAGCCGTTTGGTAAGTGCAATGAATCACGGCTCCATCTTGAATGTTGACGCGGTTCCCGATGCGAATCGAATTGACATCACCCCGCACCACGGCATTAAACCACACCGAACACTGATCACCCATGACCACATCGCCAATCACAACCGCAGTTTCCGCCAAATAGCAATCAGCCCCAAACAGCGGCGTAAAACCGCGCACCGACTTAATTAACGCCATACAATTTGCTTTACTTTGTAAAAGTAATGGAAGCGCCTGAACCTTTTTCGCTTTGAGGCTTAATAGGCGCCGATCTGTTATTCTTTATCATGAAACTCAGCGCAATAACCCTTTTGCTGGCCTTTCCACTCTTGCTGGCCGCTCAAAACAACGAAAACACCATTGTAAAAACGCAACCCGAAGAGGTCATGGTTTACCTCAATGGTGCGCAAATAACATCCCGCGCCAGCGCCAACCTAAAAGCCGGCCAACAAACATTGGTATTTGAAAAACTATCCAATACCATCGACCCCAACTCCGTTCAAGTAAAGGCCGATGCCGATGTAACAATCCTCTCCGTGAATTATGAGCTTAACTACCTTAAGCCTCAGGATTACAAGGAGTTCAAAGAACTCGAAGACTCAGTGCGCTGGTATCGCGATCAGGTGGCCCGACTGCAAATTAACCGCAGAAGCTATGAGGAAGAGCTCAGCTTGCTGGCCTCTAACAAGTCGATTGGTGGCGCCAATGTGGGTGTGAATACCGCCGAACTGGCTAAAATGGCCGATTTCCTAAGAACCCGTGTGCAGGATGCCGCATTAAAAAAGTACGAGATCGAGCAGAAAGAACGCAAGATGAACGAGCGCATCAGCACCCTCGAAACCCAAATGAACACCATGCGTTCAAACGAACTGAAGCCAACCGGCGAAGTCATCGTGCAGGTCAGTGCAGCCGCTGCCGGACAGGCCAATTTCGAGTTGGCCTATTACACCAACAATTGCGGTTGGACACCCTCATACGACATCCGGGTGAAAGATGTAAACTCCAAAGCAATTGTAGCCGCAAAAGCCAATGTGTACCAGAATACCGGTCAGTCGTGGAAAAACGTTAAACTCCTGCTGAGCACCGGTAATCCATCGCGCGGAAACACCAAGCCTGAGCTCAACCCCTGGTGGCTTTCGCTCACCGAAAACCCGCCTGTACGCACGTACTACAAGAAAACCGAGGAGTATCGCACTTCCAGAGCGCCTGTAGCAGCAGGTTCAGTTCAGGAAGATGCACCGGTTAGCCTCAGTGAAGTTGTGGTGGTGAACAGCCCCCGCGAAAAATCGAAAACTACAGCCCAATTCACTCAAGTGGTAGGCTCCAACACCAATTCGGTGTTCAGCATCAGCTTGCCTTACACCATCGAGAGCAATGGTGGCGACAATTACGTGGAGATTCAGCGCTACGAAATCGATGCCGCCTACAAACACTTTGGCATTCCAAAAGTCGATCCCGACGCCTTCCTTTTGGCCGAATTGCTCGGTTGGGACAAAGGCGAACTCCTGCCCGGCGATGCCAATGTTTACTTCGAGAACAATTACGTGGGCAAATCGTACTTCGACACTCGCATTGCCGACGACACTCTCAGCGTAGCGCTCGGCCGCGATAACAATATTGTGCTCAAACGTAAAATGGTGAAGGAACTCAACGAGCGCACCTCGGTAAACAACACCATGAAAAAGGTAACCCGTAATTTCGAAATCGAGGTTCGCAACACACGCAAAGCCGCAGTAGAACTCGAACTTGAAGATCAAATACCGCTTTCAAACAATGAGCAGCTCATAGTTGAAGCGCTTGAAACCGGGAAAGCCGAGTACAACAAAGAAACCGGCAAGCTCACCTGGCGCCTGAAGCTCCAGCCCGGCGAAAGCACAAAGCTCAACTTTAGCTACTCGGTACGCTACCCTAAAAAATACATTCTCAACGGATTGTAATTGAAAAACATCGTTAAAGCTAAATCGAAGTGAGTCGCTTCGGTTTGGCTTTTTTCATGCACACGCGCTGCGGAGGTTTGCAAGCTTAAAGCCCCAAACTCACAGCAATCAAACCCATCAGTAATAAAAAGGAGAGCAGGTTGAGCACCAAGCCGGCACGAAGCATGTGGGTCGATTTGATGTAGCCGCTGCTGAAGGCGATTGCATTGGGCGGCGTGCTCATGGGGAACATAAAGTCGCAGCTGGCCGAGAGGGTAACCGGAAGGGCAAAGAGTAGAGGATCGACGCCGCGCTCCTGGGCCAGCATGGCGACCACCGGAACAAACAAGGTAACCATGGCCAGGTTGCTCATAAAGGCGGTGAGCAAAATGCCAACCGCGCTGAGAATGATCATGAATGAAGCCAGTGGAATATGCTGAAGACCTTGCAGAGCTTCGATGAGCATTTGCAAGGTGCCGCTGGTTTTGAAGGCCTGCGCCAGGGCCAAACCACCGCCGAACATGAGCAGGATGCCCCAGGGAAGCCGTTGGGTATCGGGCCATTCGAGCACCGGCTTGTCGTTGTTGCCCGGCAGCAAAAACAGTGAAATGCCGGCTGCCATGGCAATCCACACATCGGAAATCTGACTGGAAGGCCAAATTTGACGGATTGAACCTTCGGAGAGCCAAAGGAGAATCGCCAGCGCGAAAACCCACAGCACCACCCGCGAGGAACGATCGGTTGGCCCCAGTTCGCGCAATGACTGGTGGATAAAGTCGGCACTTTTGTGTTGGGTTTCAAAGTGTGTAGGGAAGATCCAGCGGGTAAGCACGAAGTAACTCAGGAGCAGGAGTATGAGTGAAAATGGTAATCCGTAAGTCATAAATTCGGCAAAGCCCACCGGTCGCTTAAAGGTTTCGCTGAGAATGCCGGCTGCAGCGGCATTGGGCGGCGTTCCGATCAAGGTGGCCATACCGCCAATGGAGGAGGCGTAGGCAATACCGAGAAACAGGAGTATCCGAAAGTTTTGCGCGGGGCGCGGATGACTCTCCTGACCGATGTTAAAGAGCTCGCTCACGGCAAGGGCGATCGGAAACATCATCAGTGTGGTGGCGGTATTCGATATCCACATGCTAATGATGTAGGCCGAAAGCATGAAGCCAAGAATAATCTGGTTGGGACGGGTTCCGGTACGAAGCACGAGGTTGAGCGAAAAGCGCCGGTGCAAGGCGGTTTTTTCGAGTGCGAGTGCCAAAATAAAACCACCAAGGAAGAGGAAGATGAATTTATCGCCATAGGGTTTACAGGTTTCTTCCATGCTGGTAATACCCAGCAAGGGAAACAACACGATGGGCAGCAGGGCCGTTACCGGCATGGGCACCGATTCCATCAGCCACCAGGCAAGCATCCAGGCCATCACTCCCAATGTTTTGCACACCTCCGCTGGTAGCGCAAATGGATTTAACAACACGAACAACAAGGCCAATGCGGGTGGAAGCAAAAGGCGAAGGGTGTAGCGGAGGTTTATCATGCAAGGGCAATGTAATGGATTTGTTGACCTGAGCAAAGGGCTGATTAAAAAAGCAATGCTTAGCCCCACTTACACGAAAAACCTGCGCCAGGGGTTGGAGCCGGCAGCCCCCATGAGCCGCTGGAAAATGTAACAGGAGTTTATAATTAGATCTACATTGCTTGTATAACAATGAATACAAGGAAAACTGAGTGCGGCGAAATGGGGCTACAGGCGGAAGACCCGGTGCCCGTTGAGGAACTCAATAGGTGTGGACAAAGTTTGGACGGGCAGGCGCCCAAAAAACAAAGAAACGCCATGTAAATAGAATTGTCTCGAAATTTTTTCCTCTGGTTTTGGGCATAAAAAAAGGCAGACTGTTGAGCCTGCCTTCGTATGAGACCGATCGGATTTAATGCATTACCTTAACCACGCTGCGCTGTCCGTTTTGCAACTGAAAACGCAGTAAATACAAGCCTTTGGGAAGATTGCTTACAGAAATAATTTGATCACCGTTGAGATGCTCGCCCTGCAGTATTTGTCGACCGCTGATGTCGTGCAATTGCCAATACCCTGAAAGTGGGCTGCGGAGGATGAAAAAGTCGGCTGCTGGATTGGGAAACACCTCAATTTGCGCCATGTTGAGCGCTACACCGGTGAGCACATCAACCATAAATTCGAAATTTTGTGTGCAGTTGTTCGCATCGGTGATGGTTACGGTGTAAGTGCCGGTGGTGAGTTGACTGATGTCCTGCTCCGTGCTGCCGTTGCTCCAGCTTACGGTGAATGGTGGCAAACCACCGGTGATGGTGAGATCGATGCTGCCATTGGGCGATGAGCCTACCTGCGGTGTAATTTGGGCCTCGGCAATGATTGGCGATGAGCCGATGAGGGTGACGTTCAGGGTGCTCTCGCATCCGCCGGCCGAGCTGGCCAGGAGCTGATAATCGCCCGCTCCAACTCCGCTCAGGTCTTCGGTGCCCGCACCATTGCTCCACAAGAGTGTGCTCGCACCTTGCACAGAAACGTCGATGGCGCCATTTTGAGCCCCCGAACAGCCCACCGGAGTGGTCGATACAAGGCTGAGTACCGGCGCGTTTTCGGCATTCACGGTAATCGAATTGACCGAGGCGACGGTTCCGCAGGCGTTGCTCAGACTCAGCGCATAAACCCCTGAAGCGCCTACTGTTAAGGTGTTTGCATTGGCTCCAATGGCACTTCCGTCGCGCGTCCAGGCATAGCTCACACCCGACTGCGGCGCTACGGTGAGGGTTGTGTTGCTGCCGTTACACAAGGTGAGGGTAGATGGCCCTTCGATGAGCGCAGCGGTCGGTTGC
>CANHCM010000038.1 GCA_947459155.1 Bacteroidota bacterium
CCGGTTACGCAAACCATCATTCCCAGCGGGATTTCAACACTCACATTTTTCAGGTTATTTCCGCTGGCTTTTCTAATCACCAGGTGCTGGCCATTTCCTTTTCGCCTTTCGGCGGGAAGGGCAATTTCCTTCTCTTTACGAATGTAGGCCGCAGTGAGGGAGTTTCCGCTCACGATGCTCTCAGGGCTGCCTTCGGCAATCACTCTTCCGCCGTGTACACCCGCTCCGGGCCCAATGTCGATGACGTGATCGGCGGCCATAATCATGTCTTTGTCATGCTCAACCACCAAAACCGAATTACCGGCATCACGAAGGTCTTTCAAGGCCTTGATCAGCTTCACATTGTCGCGCTGGTGAAGTCCAATGCTTGGCTCATCGAGAATGTAAAGAACGCCAACGAGCTTAGAGCCGATTTGTGTAGCCAGACGAATTCGTTGTGCCTCGCCGCCACTCAGGCTTCCGGCACTCCGGTTTAAGGTGAGGTAATCGAGCCCAACTTCGAGTAGAAAACCGATTCTCGTTCTGATTTCTTTCAGTACCTCGCGGGCTATGGCGAGCTGGCGGCCTTCCATCCGATCTTCGATGCCATCAAACCAAGCCTGCAGCGACTCAATATCGAGTCGAGCCAGTTCGGCAATATTCTTTCCGTCGATCTTGAACCAAAGTGATTCTTTTTTCAAACGGGCGCCTTCGCACTCCGGACAAACCACATTGTTCATGTACTCGTCGGCCCAGTTTTTTCGTCCTTCGTCGTTGCTGTTCTCGTGCTGTTCAGCAATAAAATTCACAATGCCCCCAAACTGCATGGCATAGCCACCGTGTGTGTATTGCGGGTTTTTGATTTTCAGGATTTCTTCGGTGCCGTAAAGGATGGCATTAAGCGCCGCTTCTTCGATGTCGGCAATTGGCGTGTCGAGTGTAAAGTGGTATTTCTCGGCGATGGCTTCTACCTGGGCGAAAATCCAGTTGTTCTTGTATTCTCCCAGGGGAACGATGCCACCCTTTCGCAAACTCTTTTTGGGGTCGGGAATGATTTTGGCCATGTCGACCTGCGCAATTTCGCCCAAGCCGTGGCATTTGGGACAAGCTCCGTAGGGCGAGTTGAAGGAGAACAGGTTAGGCGCGGGTTCGTCGTAAGAGATGCCGGTTACCGGACACATCAGAAACTTGCTGTAGTGTCTGATGCTTTCCGATTCAAGTTCGGTCACCATCATGGCACCTTTGCCGAGCTTCATGCAAAGCTTCAGCGATTCAGCGATTCGGGCCTTTTGTTTTTCGCTCACCTCAATGCGGTCGACCACAATCTCGATGTCGTGAATTTTGTATCGGTCGACCTTCATTCCGAAGGAAATGTCCTGAATAACGCCATCCACACGCACCTTGATAAATCCTTGTTTGCGGATTTGCTCGAACAGTTCCCGGTAGTGGCCTTTTCGTCCTCTGACTACTGGCGCCAACAATGCAACTCGCTGGCCGTCAAATTCTTTGATGATTAAATCTTGAATTTGTTGTTCGGTGTAGCGGACCATTTTCTCTCCGCTTTTGTAGGAGTAGGCATCACCCGCGCGGGCATAGAGCAAGCGCATGAAATCGTAGATTTCGGTGATGGTACCAACGGTTGATCGGGGATTTTTTCCGGTGGTTTTTTGTTCGATGGAGATAACCGGGCTCAAGCCTGTAATGCGATCAACATCAGGGCGTTCCATGGAGCCGAGGAATTGTCGGGCGTAGGCTGAGAAACTCTCGATGTATCGCCGCTGACCTTCGGCGTAGACGGTGTCGAAGGCGAGTGATGACTTGCCACTTCCACTCAAACCGGTAATGACAACGAGCTTGTTGCGTGGTATGCGCACGTCGATGTTTTTCAGGTTGTGCTCGCGGGCACCGTAAACCTCGATGGCCCGGTCGGTATTTGGCAAGTCTGACTTCATGGATTAAGGAACGGCAAAAGTAGCCAAATTGTTGATGATGGCAGGGGGGAATGACTATTGGAATCGTGTATCTTCGCAGTGATGATTCGGGTTTTTCCCTTGTTACTGATGTTGTTGTTCCCTGTTCGTTGGGAGCTCAACGGTTTGCCTGTAGCCAAAGGAAAGTCGAGATTTTCATTATTCCCGGAGCCATCGCCAATCTGGAAGGAAGCGAGTTTGCGCATACCGTTCCGCTTTTCTGGCAATCTCATGTTGGTGGAATTGAGTGTGGACAGTATCCGCGGCGATTTCATTCTCGACACCGGGGCTCCGCATTTGGTGCTCAACAAAACCTATTTTCGTTCTTATCCCCGATTTGGTGAGGTGCTGGCTTCAGGGGTGAGTGTGGCCGGAAATGTGGGCAATCAAACCCGGATTGGTAAGCTCGATTTTGGCGGATTGGAGTTCAATGCTGTGGATGCCGACATGGTTCCACTCGGGCATTTGGAAAGTACAACCGGTACGCCCATTTATGGCCTGATCGGCTTGAATTTACTCGCTCGTTTGGAGTTGAATATCGATTTTGAAGCCGGTTTTTTGGAGTTTTTTCCGGTAAACCGAAGAGGTGATCGTTTGGTTCCATCGGCAGCCGATAGCGCTGATGTTGAATTGAATATGACCGGAAGTAACCGTCAGTTGTTTATCGATGGAAGCATTGGAGGCAAGATGTTGAGGTATTGCCTCGACACCGGCGCCGAGACCAATTTGCTTCACAACCAGCTCAGCAACAAGGTTATGCAGAATGTTCAACTTTTGAAGCGAACGAGCATCACCGGAAGTACCGGAAAAGTATCGGAAGCCATTTTGGGGCGTATCGCTTCTATGCAGTTTGGAAGTCAGGTTTATCCCGGCTTGCCGGCCGTAATTCTAGATTTAAACCCACTCAAAGCCGCTTTTCAGGAAGGATTTGACGGCGTGTTGGGAATGGATTTTTTGTATCGTCACCAAAAAATGGTGATTAACCTCAGTCAACGTAAAGTGAGATTATGGAAGCGCGCGGATTAAGAATATGGGCAGGACTTTTATGTTTGTTGCTGAGCGTGATTGAATTGAACGCCCAAAGCGATCCGGTTTGCTACATCGCGAATGGGAAGTTGGTGGTTGAAATTCCTTCGCCGTATTCTCAGCGCGCCCTCGATAGTTTAATTGCCGATTTCGATTTGAACGGTCCGGAATTGCGGCAAGCCCTGGCAACAGGCCGATGGGATTATTTCCAGATGAATGGCTGGAAGGTGAAGACTTACCGAAACGGAAAGGTAAGGCTGCGTAGAAATTTCTATTCTTATCGCGGCGACCTCGACGATTGGCTTTCGATGTTGTTTGTGAACAACAGTTACAATCCGTTTCAACCCGGTATTCCTTACATGAATGAGCCTTACGGTGTGAATCGTTTTAACCGGCGACGGTCTGTTTGGCAAACCGGCGACTCTACAGCGGTTTTTGTGCTGCATGAGTTTAAAGAGGCCCGCGAAGTGTTGCTTTCAGGCAGTTTTAATGGCTGGAAAACCGCCGAAGACAAGATGTTAAAGACCGATAGCGGCTGGGTGATCGAGAAAAAGCTACGTCCGGGAAAGCATTTGTATAAGTTCATTGTGGATGGCGTCTGGAAGCCCGATCCTCAGAATTTGTTGCAGGAGACTGATGGCTACATGGGTGAGAACTCGATTTATTATCAGACCAATACCCGGTTTTCGCTCGAAGGATTCACCGACCGCAATGAGTTTTACCTCAGTGGCGATTTTTGTGGATGGAAGGAGCGCGAAATTCCAATGACGAAACAGGGCAATGGCTGGGAGTGTGCGGTGTTTTTGGTGGATGGCACTTATGAGTACAAGTTTACCTCCGCGGGATTTTGGGTGGAAGACCAGCGAAATCCACTGAAAGTGAGCGATCAAAACGGGGGCTACAATTCTGTTATTCAGAAAGGTGAGCCTGTGGTATTCAGGCTGAAAGGATTTACCGATGCGAAGCGTGTGTATTTATCGGGCTCGTTTGTGAACTGGAATCCCAACGGCATTGCCATGCAGCGCGTTGCAGATGGCTGGGAGGCTGAGTACGTGCCTGGCAAGGGAACGCATTATTATAAGTTTGTGGTGGATGGGAAGTGGATGGTTGATCCGGCATCAGCCGATTCTATTGATGATGGCATGGGGAACCGAAACTCCTATCTCATCCACGAACCGAATCACGAGTTTGTACTCAAAGGCTTTAGTGAGGCCAAGGAGGTCATCCTTTCCGGTACCTTCAACAACTGGACAGAGTCGGGGTTTCGAATGAAACGGGAGGGAAATCTCTGGAAGTTAGCCTTGTATCTTCCACCCGGAAAACACCTTTACAAGTTTATCATCGACGGAAAGTGGACCTTAGATCCCGGAAATACCCTTTGGGAAGACAACGAGGTGGGCACCGGGAATTCCATTCTTTGGATGTACGATTACTGAGCCGGCGGGATGACCGTATCGCGCTGTCCGTTTTTCTCCTCTAAGGCTTCGGCTTCTTTTACGAGGGCTTTGTAGTTTTTGGCGTTTTCGCTGGGAACGAGAATGGAGAAGCGTTTGTTCTCCGGGTTGCTCAATTTATCGCCTTTCAGCCATGGGTTATAGAAGCGAAGGAGCTTGTAGTTCGTGCCCAGCTTTTGGGCAAAATCGGGAAGGCTGTTGATGGTCGAGTCTATCACCATCACTTTTCCGGGTAGGGCGGGGTAGAGGTCTTTCTTTCTCAGGATGAAGCCGTATTGGGCCGGATTGCTGAGAATTTCCTTCATGGCTAGCACTCTGAAAAGATATCTTCCGGTTTCTTCATTGAGCAGAAGGTCGTAATACGAGTTCACCTTTTGTCGCTCGAGTTGTTTTTGAATTCCGGTGATTCCAAGGTTGAACGAGGCGGCTACGAGTGTCCAGTTGCCGAATGTTTTGTACGACTCCTTGAAGAACTTGCAGGCCGCTTCGGTTGATTTTTCAAAGTGGTAACGTTCATCAATTTCCTCGGTGATGGTTAATCCATAAGCCTGAGCGGTGGAAGGGATGAATTGCCAGAATCCGGCTGCACCTTTCGGAGAAACGTTGAGCTGAAAGCCGCTTTCAACAACGGCGAGGTATTTAAAGTCATCGGGAATCCCATGTTTTTTAAGGATTCTTGAAATAGATGGCAGCCATCGGTTTGCGCGTTTGATGAGCAACAGGGTTTGTGACTGCCAATAGGTGTTGATTAGAAATTCCCGGTCGAGGCGCTCACGTACTTCAAAATCTTCGACGGGTGCGGGCTCACCGCTGAAATTCAGGTCATGCGGAATGTTTACGGCATAAATCCGGTAATGGTCTTTAAAGTATTTCTGATAGAGATCGTCATCAGACCCCACCTTACCGGAGAAGGTAAACAACCGAATTAAGCCCAACGCTACGAGTAGGAGGCTGAGTGAAATTAAGGCTTTGAAGAAGCCCGAAGGTGGTTTTACAAATCGTTTAAGCAGATTCACGCTTTCGGTTTGGGTTTGCTAATTCGGGTTGTTGCATATAGCGAGCCCAGAATTAACGCAAATAGACCTCCACATATTACGGAATAAGTTGTGTTCCAGTTACGAATGTTGTTCATGACAAAAATACCCACCACCATGGCCAGCATCGAGATGGCGATCATGACAATTGCGACTTGTCGATCGCTTAAGCCGGCATACGACAAATGATGTGTCGTGTGGTCTCTACCGCCCACGAAAGGCGATTTTCCTTTCAACAGGCGATTGATCGATACGGTAGTGGTATCGCTGATGGGAACGACAAAGACCAGAATAGCGACAATCAATTGGCGCAGCGAGTCGAATTCTCCGTAATAGTTCGGCGCATTCCAAAAGTACTCGACGCCAATCCCAGCGAGAAATACGCCTAAAAACTGCGACCCAGAATCGCCCATGTACATTCTTGAGGGGTTCCAGTTGTAATAGAGAAATCCAATCAGGGCTGAAACAACACCGAGCAACAAGATTAAATCGAGGTTGATTGGGGTTCCGCGGAAGGCAAAGCTCATGATGGCGCCCAGACAAATGACTACAGAAACCGAGGTGGTGATGGCATCCATGTTATCGAGCATGTTTACTGAATTCATGAGGCCAACAACCCAGAAAAAGGTGATGAAGATGTTGAGTCCTTCCCAAGGGAAAATGTGAATTACATTGTCGCTCAGAACAAAAGAAGCCCCGCAGATGAATTGCACCAGAAATTTCATGAATGGCTTGGTGTTATAGGCATCATCGGCCAATCCCATTAGAAATCCGAGCGAAACAGAGAGGAAGAAGCCCAGGAAGCGTTTGTTGAGCAGCATTTCCTGGTTGGGGAAGAAAATCGTGAAGAAAACGATGGAAAGCAGGAA
The DNA here is from genome assembly GCA_947459155.1 of Bacteroidota bacterium. Taxonomy (GTDB): domain Bacteria; phylum Bacteroidota; class Bacteroidia; order M30B66; family M30B66; genus CAMCXT01. The sequence continues at coordinate 6,333 of CANHCM010000038.1, forward strand.
AATCAAGTAGAATGAGATTCCGCCAAAGGCAGGTTTCGTGGTTGAGGCCCAACGAATTTGCTCAAATTCGTTTTTCGTTCCCATACTTCTGGAGAATTTGAGCAATAAACCATTCACCAGAATCGACAGTGCTACCATCACGGCGATGAAAGTGGTAAGCAGTATGGAGAAGGTGAAGTTACCGAGTTCCAACATGATTAAAGGGGCTGCGGGTTATATTGAAACGGAGAATTAAATTCTGCGAGTGCCGGGTTGTTTCGGTCTTTTTCGGAGAGTAGCGGATCTTTTGTTCCCCAATCGATATTCAGTTGTGGATCGTTCCACGCAATGCCATTCTCGAGCGGTTTATTGTAGAAGTTTCCGCATTTGTAGCTGAAAATGGTGTTATCCTCAAGTGTTAAAAAACCATGCGCAAAGCCAACGGGAATGTATAGCATGAGCTTGTTTTTTTCGTTGAGCTCAACGGCATAATGCTTCCCAAAAGTAGGAGAGCCTTTTCGAATATCTACGGCAACATCGAGCACGGAACCTTGAATAACCCGCACCAGCTTTGATTGAGCGGCTTCACCCACTTGAAAATGCAAACCTCTTAATACACCCTTTTGTGAGAGACTTTGGTTGTCTTGAACAAAATGTTCATCGATTCCTGCGCTCTGAAAGGCCTTTGCGTTATACGATTCAAAAAAGTAGCCCCTCGGATCTTCGAAAACAGTTGGATAAATCAGTAAAAGGTCGGGAATAAAAGTCTTTTCAATACGCATTTACTTGTTGATTAGTTTTCGGAAGAACTCTTTCAAACTGAATCGCTCACGGCGGATGTCTTCGTCGTAATAACCAAAACCATAGCCGTAACCATATCCATAGTCGTAGTCGTAAACACCGCTGTATCCGTAGCCTGATCGTTTGATATCTACTGAATTGAGGATGATTGACAAGTTTTTAATGTTGTTGTCGCGAATGAGTTTCTTCACATTCTGCACGAAATTCCGCTTCGAGAAATTCTCTCTGAACACGTAAATCGGGTAATCGGCCATTTTTATGATTTTAATACCATCGGTAACAAGCCCTACTGGCGGGTTATCGATAACAATTAAATCATACATTTTCTTCAGTTCCTCGATGATATCAGCCATTTTCGAGCTGATAATTAGTTCAGACGGATTGGGAGGAACCGGTCCGGCGGTGATAAAGTCGAGGTTGGTAAGCGACGATTTGAAGACGCAATCTGCAATTGAATTTCGTCCAATGAGGATGGTACTCATGCCCTTATCGTTCGGAACCCCAAATCCAACGTGGATTTTAGGTTTACGCATGTCGAGGTCGAGAATGATTACCCTCTTTTCCGAAAATGCAATAATTCCCGCGAGGTTCAGGGCCACAAATGTTTTTCCTTCTCCCGAAATGGTGGAAGTAATGGCCAAAACCTTGGGCTCGTTGCTGGGCGAAAGAAATTCCAGGTTGGAACGGATCGAACGTAAGGATTCTGCAATGATGGACTTTGGTTTTTTGTCTACCAAAAGCTGGGAAATCGGAATTACATCCTTGTAGTTTGGAACAATGCCCAGCAATGGAACATCGAGGTACTTCATGATTTCGTTCATGGAAGTAATCTCGTTGTAAAGCAAATAGCGAATAACAATGATGATTAAGCTGGCAACAATCCAACCAATTAGTGCACTGAGCGCTACAATTTTGCGGCTGGGGAAATAGGGTGCAGCCGGTGTTGAGGATAATTCGAGAACAGTGTTTTCGGAGGTAATACCTGCATTGGCGATGGCAAGCTCCGATTTGATTTCTACAAGGCGGTTGTAGTAGTTCTCGTTAATTGCATTTAGTTTTTGGAGTCTTACAAACTCAATTCTGTCGAACGTTAATGCACTCTTTCGGATCTCGTCTTCGTAGCTTTTTATACGCTCCTCCACCTCTGTTTTTTGGTCGTATAAACTTCTCTTCAGGGAAGATAAGGTTTCTAAAATCAGCTTCCTTTGAATAGATATCTGGTAGTCGATGTAGGAGATTTTCGAGGAGTTTTGGGTTGAGCTGTATAATGCGTTAGATCGTTTCTGGAGCAGGGCTTTGAGTTCATCGAGCATAGTTTTTAACGTACCCTGAACTTCGGTTCCTGCCAGTAATGAGACCAACTGATAAACATCGATGTCTTTATCCTGATTCACCGATTTTTCAATCGTATTCAATCCGGCTTCATCGAGCTGGAGTTGATTTAACTTTTCCTCCAGATCGTTAATTCGTGTTGAAAAATCCGGAAGCGGAGTTTCATCATTGAGTTTATTGGCCGTTTTAAAGTTTTGAAGGTCTACTTCGCTGTCATAAAGCTTGTCGTAAACTACTTTTAATTGTTCATCAATAAATCGGATGGTATTGTTTGCAGATTCTGCCTGTTTCTCGATATCATAGATTTTGAATTCTTCAGCAATGCTGTTGCAGATATCGGTTGCTTTGAACGGATTTCGTTCATAATACTGAACTTTAATCGTTCCGGCAGCTTCATTTTCTTTATCCACTTTCAGATTGCCGGAATACGTTCTAATCAGGTTTTCACGCTTGGTTAAGATGAAATAATATGGATAATCATTAAGTCCTTTGAGATCATTCCGAATCTTATCGAAATTTTTTGTTTTGATAAAAATTGAATCAACAATTGGAAGTCTTTTCCAGGTGTTTGTTCTCAGTCGGAATACAGTTTCTTTGTTGTTGAGGTTGGTTTTAAGGGTTACGTTATTTTCATCAGCGAACATTACATAAACAGGCACATTGTAAAGCTCGTCGATGGGTTTTCTGTACTCGATTTCGAAAGGAGATGTTTTGTACATCTCATAATTTAACACGTTACCAATTTGGTAGTAGCTGATGTCTAAGGGTAATTTATTAAAAACCCTATCGAGAAATGTGGCCGACTTGAGGAGCTCAATTTTTGATGAAAGATCGCGTTGCGCTTTAAATTCATCGCCCAACAGCATTTTCGAGTTTTTATCAGCTAAGGTAATCTGAATGATGGTTTTCGCTTCAAATATTGGATAGGTATACCGCAAATAAAGGAAAGCCATCAAGAAGGCAATCACGAAAAATAGGAGAATCCAGGCGATATTCTTTCTCAGAACTTTCAGAAAAAGTCTGAAATCGAAATCGTCATTTAAGTTCGATATTTTGCGATCCACCATCTCTCGGTCCAATCAATTGATAAACAAAAACCTGATAAAAAATGCAATGTTGATGAAGTTCAGATAGGGACTGGCTCGGTTGAGGAAATTCAGCACGTAGTCGTTCCTAGGCTCAACGTAAATGATATCGTTTCCTTCAACAATTAAGTTGGCCTCACGCATTCCTTCTATCGTCGAGAGATCTATCAGATAAATCTTCGGATTTTTTAGGTCGCCACGAATTAATTTAATTCGGTTGGCCTTTCCATTCATCGGAATACCTCCGGCCGAAGCCAGAACTTCCAATAAGTTCATGTTATTGTTGGCGAGCGGAACCACTCTGGCTGTTCCACTTTCACCGGGAAAGAGAATGACCCTTTTATTGCTGATTCTGAGGTTTACGTATGGGTCTACGAAGTTGGCCGATAAGCGCTGTTCGAGAAGCAACTCAGCTTCGCGGATTGTTAAGCCCTGCACCGAAAGCCGACCCAATACCGGAATTTTTATTGTTCCGTCAAATTCTACAATCGAGTTGATGGGTCTTGCAAAACCATTTTGTCCCATCGACATACCTTGCTGATCTCCCACGCCTTCTAAAAGGAGGGCTCCTTTATTGGGGAAAATCTGAATTTCGAGATTGTCGTTTAAGCCTATTTTATACTCCCTGTTGTCTGGAATTTTCTGAACATCGTCGTATACAAAATCCTTCTTGGTTCTTAGCATGAGGGCCCTGTTCTGACAAGACGGCAAGACAAAAAACAGGCTTGCTATGAACAAGGAGTATCGTAAGGCAATTCGCAGACTACGCATAGAAGCGCAAAACTAAAAAAATAAACGAGCAATGCATAGGGAATATAAATCCAACCATGGCCTCGGGCATCCGAAGCTAGCGGTGCAGGAAAGGCTTGTGTCGTATGCAAAAGCGCTAAGGTTGTTTCAGGATTTATTCTGAGCCACTTCGGTATTTACAGAAGGCTAAAATGGACCTCTTTTGTGTTGTTCAAGAAGCTCTTCGTATAATTCCGACATGTCGCGGATCAGCCGGGTGAAATGAAACTTGTTTTTAACATGTTCCCAACCCATCATGCTTAAAGCCTTCCGTTTTTCGGCATTTTCGGTGAGTTGAAGGAGCAAATCGGCGAACTGTTTTGCATCAGTTTTTGAATGACAGAGTAGTGCCGTAACACCTTCAACCACAACATTTTCGATACCACCCACATTGGTGGTAACAATCGGTGTATTGGAAGCCTGTGCCTCGATTAAGCTCACCGGCGTGCCTTCGTTTAATGAAGTCAGTGCAATGATGTCGAGCCCTGCGCAGGCTACATCGATTTCTTTCATCCAGGAGGTGAAGGTGAGCGGAGTTTTGACTTGCTCCTTCAACGAATCTGAAAACACCAAGCCTTCTTCGCGTGCCTGCTCTTCGATTTTTAATCGGTCCTCGCCATCTCCAATAATGAAAAACCGAACCTTGAATTGCGTTTTCTCCAGAACGATTCGCGCGGCTTTCAAAAACAAAATGTGATTTTTGATGGGCACAAGGCGACCGATGATTCCAATGGCAATTTCATCGTCATCCAACAAATACTTGCTCCGAAAACCCCTGCGCTTTTCATCCATATTCTCGGTGAAGCGACTGAGGTCGAAACCTAAGGGCACCACTCTGATTTTCTCTGGTTTACAAATGCGGTGCACCAGACAGAGCTCGGTTTTTTGTTTTTCGCTAATGGCGATGATGGCTGTACTCTTTCGCGCGAGATTCCGCTCAATATTCTTGTACATCACCGTTTTTACCTTGCCAAAGTAGGAGTGAAAAACGTGACCATGAAAGGTGTGAATCACAACAGGAACTTTCATGTTATCGGCGGCCAGCCTACCAATTGTTCCGGCTTTTGAGGCATGCGTGTGCACAATATCAGGCTTGAAATCCTTGATCAGCTGCACCACCTTTCTGTAGGCCTCGTAATCGTTTCGAAGATCTATTTCCCGCTTCATTTCGGGAATGATCAGCGGCTCTAAGCCCAAATTTTGAAGAATAAACTCTGAGCTGTCTTCCGTCTCATCTTTCTCACCGCCCACCAACAGTGTTTCGTAACCCGGCGGCATGTATCTCGACAAATAGGCGGCGTTGTATGTAGGGCCACCCAGATTAAAACGGTTGATGATTCTCAGAATCCGGGGCATTCGACTACAATTTCATCTGGGTAAAAGTACTCATTTCATCCATCTGCGATACCAGTTTTGAAACACGATTAGCGCCCAAATCTTGGCTGTACTGTCGCCCGGGTCATTGGAAAACAAAGCCAGTCTAAGCGTTTCTATGGCTTCAGGGTTAAACAATCCTTGTTGTTTTATGTACGCAGGCTCGAGTAATTCATCGAAAATCCAGGCCTTTAAATCGCCCCGAAACCAATTCAACAGTGGAACTTCAAATCCTTGTTTTGGACGGTTGTACAGCTCAGGAGGGAGAATATGTCTGAAGGCATCCTGAACAATGCGCTTTCGCCCTTTACCGCTCACTTTGTAATCGGCTGGCAGGCCCGCGGCAAAGTCAACAACTTCCACATCGAGGAAGGGATTGCGAACCTCCAGCGATCGGGCCATCGACATTAAATCGACCTTCGTGAGCATATCGCCCGGCAACACCAGGTGCATGTCGTTAAGCAAAACCTCATTCATATCGCCGGTTTTACCAATAAAGCGGGTGAAGTGGCTTCGACGGCTCTGAGCCTCGTTTTCGTTGAGTTGAAAAGCAATCATCGACCGCAGATAAGTGTCATCGGCGTAGCCACACCATTTCCAGTAACGGTCGGTAGGCGACAGCTGACGGCCCTTGGCGAATTTATCTAATTTGCGAAACAGGTTTCCGTAGGCCGAGTTGCGCGATTTTGGTAAGACATTCCAAAGCGGAGCCAGCAAGCTCACCACTTCTGCCTTCACACCGCCGTTACGCAACTTCCACTCGCCCAAATGCTTCATGTATCCTCCGAAAAGTTCGTCGGCGCCATCACCCGATAGGGCCACAGTCGCTTGCTTCCTGGTTTCCTTACACAAAATGTTCACCGCCAGCGCAGAAGAATCGGCAAAAGGCTCATCGATGTAGTCTAGCATCTCCTGCAAGTGATCGAAAAGATCTTTGTTGCTCAGGCTGAACACCGTATGCTTCGTGCCGTATTTGTTCGCCACCAACTTGGCGTAATGCGTCTCATCAAACAGCGGCTCGTCTTTATAGCCAATCGAAAAGGTGTGCAATCCACTGCGGTGTTGCGCAGCCAGAGCCGTAACTACCGACGAATCAATTCCTCCGGAGAGGAAACTTCCGAGCGGAACGTCAGAAATCAGTCTTCGCTCAACGGCCTTGTTTAGTTTCTCGAAGAGCTGCTTTTGGGCTGTTTCGTAATCGGGAACCGGTTCAATCGTTCGATCCGAAATCTGATACCACGATTGACGTTCGATGCCCTCTTTTTTTACCCGCATCCAATGTCCGGGCTCCAGTTTTTCAACGTCTTTGAAAATGCTGAAGGGGCCGGGAATATAGTTGAGGTGAAGATAATGGAACAGCGATGTTTTGTCGATCTGCCGTTGAACAGGGTAGGCGAGGAGCGACTTCATTTCGGAAGCAAAACAGAAGGCTTCCGGTGAATGGCTGAATAACAAGGGCTTTACTCCATACCGGTCGCGCGCCAGAAGCAAGGTTTCGGTTTGCCGGTCCCAAAAGGCAAAGGCGAAAAATCCATTGATTTTGGGCAGGCAGGCTTCTCCTTCGCGGATGAGCAGGTGGAGCAGAACCTCGGTATCGCTGGTCGAACGAAACCGAATACCCTCTTTTTGGAGCTGATCCCGATAGCTTTGGAAATTGAAAAACTCCCCGTTGAATACCAGGGTATATCGCCCCGAATCGTCGGTGAAGGGTTGCGCTCCGTTATGGCTAACGTCGATGATGGAAAGCCTTGCGTGGCCGAGCGAAATGGGGCCGTGTTGATAAACGCCACTACCATCGGGACCTCTTAAGGCCAATGCACGAACCGCATCTGCACAGCGGTCTGTAAAGGCTGCGCCAGATGCGGTGAATGCAAATGCTCCGGTTATTCCACACATGGGAGGGAGCGGAAAATCAAAGGTGGATTACTTCGCCATAAGCGGCCGCTGCTGCTTCCATGATGGCTTCCGACATGGTTGGATGCGGGTGAACAGTGCGGATAATTTCATGACCCGTTGTTTCGAGTTTGCGGGCCGCAACGGCTTCGGCAATCATCTCCGTAACGTTGGCGCCAATCATGTGGCAGCCCAGCCATTCGCCGTATTTGGCATCAAAAATCACTTTCACGAAGCCATCTTTCGCGCCTGCGGCGGATGCCTTTCCGGATGCCGAGAAGGGGAATTTTCCAACCTTCACTTCATAGCCGGCCTCACGCGCTGCTTTTTCGGTCATTCCAACGGAAGCAATTTCAGGACTGCAATACGTGCAACCCGGAATGTTTCCGTAGTTCAAAGGTTCGGGGTGGTGACCAGCAATTTTTTCTACACAGATGATGCCTTCTGCTGAAGCCACGTGCGCCAGAGCTGGGCCCGGAATCACATCACCAATGGCGTAAATGCCCGGCACATTGGTTTGATACCACTCGTTTACCGGAACTTTGCCTTTGTCTGTTTTAACGCCAGCTTCTTCTAAACCAAGGTTTTCGAGATTGGCCACTACGCCTGCTGCCGACAGCACGGTGTCGCATTCAATGATTTGCTCTCCTTTGGCGGTCTTCACTTTTACTTTAAGTAATTTGCCTGAGGAGTCGACAGATTCAACTGAAGCATTGGTAAGGATTTCGATTCCTGATTTCTTGAAGCTTTTCTCTAATTGCTTGCTTACTTCTTCGTCTTCAACCGGAACGATGTTGGGCAAATACTCAACAATGGTCACCTTCGTTCCGATGGTGTTGTAAAAATACGCGAACTCAACACCAATGGCCCCTGAGCCAACCACAACCATCGTTTTAGGCTGTTCTTGTAAGGTCATCGCCTCGCGGTAACCAATAATACGCTTACCATCCTGCTTGAGGTTTGGTAACTCACGACTGCGTGCACCGGTGGCAATGAGAATGCTCTTGGCTGTATAGGTGGTCGATTTTCCGTCGGCCGCTTTTACCTCCACTTTTTTGTCGCGGGTAATTTTTCCGTGCCCGTTGATGATGTCGATTTTGTTCTTTTTAAAGAGGAACTGAATGCCTTTGCTCATGCCATCAGCCACGCCCCGGCTTCTTTTAACCATGGCGCCGAAATCGGCTTCCGACTTTTCAACTTTGATACCGTAGTCGGCGGCGTGCTGCATGTATTCAAATACATTGGCGCTTTTCAACAAGGCCTTTGTTGGGATACAGCCCCAGTTCAGGCAAATTCCGCCCAGCTCTTCTCTTTCAACAACGGCTACCTTCATGCCCAATTGAGAAGCGCGTATAGCAGCAACATACCCTCCGGGACCGCTGCCAATAACAATGAGATCGTAATTCATGGATGTTTTTTAAACGTTGCGAAATTAGTGAATCAACCGATATGGCCTTAGGCTTCCTGCTCTGCGAGCTGTTTTCCGTCGGGCGAGAATCGGCGCGACTTTAAGTTGTAGTGATTTCCTTTGGCCATCACATGCACGATGAGGTGTTCGATCGAAATGGGCTGACCATCATTTACCTCAGCAATGTTTGAATGACGAATGGAATGTCCGTCGAAAATAATGACCAGGCCCGAGCCGATGGCCTCAAGCTTATGTCCATGCTCTACCAAAACCCCGGTGTCTTCACCTAAGCCTATACCAATGCAGCCCGGGTTTGCGGTTACGGCTTGGGCCAGGCGTCCGAATCGACCTCTTTTGACGAAGTGCGAATCGATGATGACATTGTGAAGAAAACCTAAGCCCGTGGTAATCTTTACTTTACCTTTGAAAAAGGCCTCTTCGCCGGCGCCTTCATAAATCATGGTATTCGACATCGCCATGGCACCGGCCGAGGTTCCGGCAATTACAAAACGCTCGTTTTGATAGCGTTCATGCAGGACTTGAAGAAACTCCGTTCCTCCGAAAATCATCGAAAGGCGCATTTGATTTCCGCCCGTAAACATAACGCCATCGGCCAGTCTGATTCTCTCGGTATACTCGGGCATCAGCGCGTCTTCGCGGTTTTTGATGTGAATCACATTCACATTGCGGCAGTTCAGGCGTTGAAAGGCATCCACATAGTTCTGACCAACTTCTTCGGGGATTTCAGATGCCGTGGTAATCACTTCCACCCGACTTTGATCGCCTTTCATTTCCGAAAGGATGCGTTTTAGAATACCATCTTCAAAAAAAGAGAGCTTGTTGGGCGTGTTATATTCCGGTTCGTTGGCTGTTCCCTTATCTACATTACCTCCAATAGAAATCAGAATGCCTTTGGGTTCCTTCATGGGTTCAATTCTTTCTGCTGCAAAAGTAGACCTTCGCAACGATGTTGCAGCTGCGATTGCATCGGGATTTCAACAATCTTTTTAGCAGTATTTCTTTTTGTACATATAGGTTAATTCACCTATTTTCGGCGAAACTCATCTTCCTAGCGCATGAAAATTCTTGAAATACGGGCCATGAGAGGGCCCAATTACTGGTCGATCCGCCG
>CANHCM010000039.1 GCA_947459155.1 Bacteroidota bacterium
GTTTTGCCGGAGTTTTGAACGTCATCAATCAAAACCAAAATCTTATGCCGAACATCGTCCATTTGTGCAGTCGATTGTATTGAGCCATCTAAGGGATTTACCTTGTTGAGAGAAACTTGAAAAACCTGAGGTTGAGATGCCCCAAATTCTGTGAGGTAACCAGCTATGCTTTCAGCAATGGCAATGCCTGCCTGCGCCACCCCAACCAACACCACATTTTCTCCGGCATTCTTTTCAAAAATTTGAAGTGCCATACGCTGCAACTTTCGGTTTACCTGCTGAGCATCAAGAATTAATCGCTTGTTCATGAAAATCGGTTTCGCTTGGTGCAAGTTAGAACTAAACCCAGATTATGTATTAGCACATTGTTACAAGATCCTAAAATGCAAAAAAATCAGAAGCTTAAATTTAAAAATTGCAGCAGCGTCTGGGTTTGAGAAGAGGAGTTTCTGCTTCTTGTTAACCCTCAACTGAAATGTTTTATTTCTGGCTAAAGAAATGATCTGGATTTTGAAAGATGATTTGCACAAGAACCTTAAAAACAGCATTCAAAACCTTGCATTTAAATGGGTTCAAACAATTGTTAAACCGCTTAAAACAAATTCATTGAGTGTTTTTCAGTAGGCCCTATGTATTACTTTTGGGCGCTGTACTGTAAATCTCCGGCACACGTTTATTGCATACGAATGCAAAGTAAATTGAGTCTTTTAATGGGGTTGATTTTGGGGTTTCTTGCAAATCAACTGCAGGCTCAAGACCATATTTTTCTCCGCAATGATGAAGGCACCCTGGAGTGTTTCATTTTGGAAGCAAACGATTCCTTAATCGTATTCCGAACCCTCGATCCTAACGACAAACAAGAATATGAAATTCCGGTATCGGAGATTTACGGGTTTTTGTTGGAGAATCCCGAAATGCTTCAAAAGGCGGCCGAAGTTCAAAAAACCTGGGAATTAGAATTTAGAAATTCGGGAAAAAGGAGAAAGCCCACATTTCGTGAGGGGAATAGCATTCTTTTTAAGCTAAATGGCGACACGCTGGAAATGCCGCGCAGTGCCAAAATTACCGACATTCAGCCCGATAGCATTCAGTTGGAAATCAGGCGTAAACGCGTTCCTGAAAGAATTACCTACGGATTTAATCAGTTCGCCTCTTTTGGATACCGAACACCGTTTACGGAAATTATAACATTGATTGTTGCTCCTGTTTCGGCCTTGCAGGATGGCAGTTTCTTTTTGTACAAAAAACTCCTTTTGGAAGAAGGCTGGACCTTTCAAATTCTGGAAGGTAAGCAGGCTTCACGCATACCTTTTGTGAGGAAATATCCACGCAGAGCCCGAAAGGTAAAACTACCGGTTCAAGTTAGGCTTCGCAGCAAACGCAAGCTCAAAGAAGATTAACCGTGATAATTGAGGATTTCTAAAAGTGTTTTGAGATCTTCCACTTTATTGGGATACCCTAATTTTTCGTAAGCGAAAATCAGGTTTCGCAATTGTCGTTTTACAATGTCAACATTCGGGCAGCTCTCATAAAACAAACGTTGTGGCTCTAAGTTAAGCTGCTTTAAAAAAGTATCAATTTCTCTTCGGGAAAAAACAGCACCGCGGCTAAATGGATTGATGTAAAACAAAATCGGCTCTTCCTCTCCTTCCCGATGAATGCTGTATTCGTCGCGATAAGCCAAAATAAAATGCTCCGGTAAATTCACGCCGTAAATTGGAATATTCAGCCCTTGAGCAATAACCGAATACACAATACTCAACGAAAGCGGATTTCCCTTTTTCGATTCAACAACATTGTTGATGTATGAGTTTTGTGGCGCGTGATAATTGGTGGTATTCCCGCTATAATTATAAACTTCAAATAAAATATGGTTGATGACTCTCACCTTTTCGTAGGCTGTCAGGTTTGCATTGAGCTCCAACCAAACATCGCGGCGAATAAGCTCAATTTGCCGGCGAACATACTCTTCGTCTAAATCGGGGTACTGGTATCTGGAAACCAGCAGAGTTCCCGATAATAAATCCGTTCCGCCGGTGGATGCCCATAAGCGCAGTTCTTCTTTAACCGTGTTGAATTGGATGGTTTGAATAATGTCTTCAATGCGCGACTGTAGCACATTGTTAAACGTGTTTTCCCAGATGCTTTCCAATTCAGGAATGACCATACTGCCGAAAGAGAGCAGCTTTTCCCTGATATTGCTGAAGATTTCCTCATCAGGATCTTCCAGCAACCGTATCATGGCCTGCAATTCGCTTTTTTCGGGTAGAGTTTCCATTGTACTCAGGCAACAAGCCTGTCGAGAACTGTTTTAACGAGATTTTCAATCACAGGTTTATAATTGCGGCTATATTCAAGGTTTGCCCTGTTGGCAATGATGGCGCAAAGCGTACAGGCCTTATGCCCCAATAAACGCGACAAACCGTACAATGCGGAGGTTTCCATTTCGAAATTGGTAATTCTCAGGTTTTCGCCTTCAAAAGCCATCATGCGTTCGTTGAGATCGGCAACAGCCGGATTGAGCCGCAAAGTTCGTCCTTGAGGGCCATAAAATCCGCAGGCAGTGGCCGTAATTCCTGTGAAAAATCCAACACTGAGCCGTTCCAAAAGTGCGACGTCTCCTTCAACCAAGTAAGGCTTATTCAGACTGGCCGGAAGCTTCAGTGCCGCATTGATTTCGGCTAACAAGCGCGCCTCATTGGGGTTTTCTGCAAACCCATAAAAGTGCATCAGGCCATCAAAACCAAGCCCATGAGTAGAAGCCACCACCGAATCAACCGGTATGTGACTCATCAGTGTGCCCGATGTTCCGATACGAATCAGATTCAGCGCTGTATGGTCATCTTTCGTTACCCGATTTTTAAGGTCGATGTTCACCAGGGCATCCAATTCATTGATGACAATATCTATGTTATCTGTCCCGATTCCTGTAGAGAGCGCAGTAATCCTTTTCCCTTTGTAAGTGCCGGTGTGCGTAACAAATTCGCGGTTACTCACTACGTGTTCAATGGTATCGAAATGGGCCGAAATCACTTCAACCCGCCCCTGGTCGCCCACCAACAGAATAGTATCGGCAATCTGCTCCGGCTGAAGCCTCAGATGGTAAATACTTCCGTCGGGATTTAAGACAAGTTCTGAACTCGGTATGGGCTTCATCAGGATTGATTAGTTTTGCGCTTCTTTAAGACAAAGAAAGGGAATGAATACTTCAAAAAAAAACATTCTGGTTCCTGTTGATTTTTCCGACCAGAGTCTAATTGCTCTTCAGTACGCCGAAGGCATTGCCCAAACAACCTCAAGCGACCTTGTTCTCCTCTACGTGCATTCGGAGCAAGGCGTTTTATCGAGCATTTTTTCTGATTCCGATTCGGATGAAAAAGCCCTCGATCAAGCCTGGGAAAAACTGGGGCAACTGGCACTCGATGTTGAGAAACGTTCAGGCGTAAAGGCAATGGCCATGATTGCCAAAGGCAAGGTTTCCGATGAAATCATTCGGGTTTCTGAATTAGCGGGCTCCACCTTCATCATTATGGGTACAAATGGCTCCGATTCGTTTGTACGCCGGTTTGTGGGCTCCAACGCCCTGAAGGTGGTGCGCGAATCGCGAATTCCGGTGTTTTCGATCAAAGGAAAGCCCGCCCATACTGGCTTCCGCCAAATTGTGCTCCCGCTCGATTTGACCAAAGAAACCCGCGAAAAGGTGAAATTGGCCATCACACTCTCGCGGTATTTCAATGCCGAAATTAAGGTGGTTTCCATTCTGATGACCGACGACGAAGAAGTGGTTGGTCGTTTGGGATTTTTACTCAATCAGGTGGAGAACTTCCTCACCGAAGCAGGTGTAAAATGCAGTGCTGAGCTGGTTAAAGTGCCCGAAAATCACGAAGATCTGGGTGAGGAAGTCCTGAAATACGCCGAAAGGGTAGGGGGCGACTTGATCATGATTATGACCCAACAGGAGAACGATTTTAAGGATATGTTCATCGGCTCTGCCGCACAAACGGTAATTAACAACTCGGGAATTCCGGTTTGTTCAATCATTCCCAATTACATCAGGTCAGTTGTGGTATTTCGACCATACTAAGTAAAGGCATAAAATCAACGCCTTGTTATTCAATCGAATAGCAAGGCGTTGTTGTTTCTGACGGTCATCTTTCTTAGCTTCCCCTACAAATCAAAACGCTATCAGGATTATGCAAATGCTCGATGTAAAACGGATTCTTATTCCAACAGACTTTTCCGATACCGCTAATTTGGCCTTGAAACATGCTGTGCAAATGGCGCGATTAACCGATGCAGAGATTGTTCTGTTGCATGTGGTTTCTACGTTTGCCTTTCGCGTTAACTTGCCCGAGGCTGAGGAGGATGAGGCGCAAAGCAATCGCCTTAACTCTGCGGTAAATCGACGTTTGCAGGAGATGGCGGCTGAAATTACCCGCGAAAGTGGGGTCAAAGTTTCGGTTGAAATGGCCTATGGCCGCATCCGTGAAGAGGTAGTGAAACTTGCCGAAGAACGCGATGCCGATATGATTGTGCTGGGCACACACGGCGTAAGTGGCCTGAAGGAATTCTTCATGGGGTCTAACGCCTTTAGAATTGTTTCAGATGCCGGTTGTCCGGTGCTGTCAATTCAAGAGTCGGCCAAGGAAGTGGGCTTCCGAAAAATTGCCGTTCCAATCGACAACTCTTTTCATTCTCGCGAAAAATTGGGAATTGCAGTCAGAATTGCCCATACATATGGAGCCAAGTTGCTCATTTGTGGGCTACGTTCTCACGACCACGACGACGAAGCGCTCAATGCCAAGTTTCGGGTAAAAATGAAACAAGTAGAGGATTTTCTCGAAGAGCGTCAGGTTGATTTTGAGTCGACCACCCTGTTTTGCTCCAACATCGCAAAGGCCACTATGGATTTTGCCGGAAACCAGGGCGCCGATCTCATCATTATCATGAATGAGCAGGAAATCAATTCTACAGGCTTCTTTCTTGGTCCTTACGCTCAACAGGTAGTGAACCATTCTAAGATTCCCGTTCTGAGCATTCGTCCAACAACCGGACATATCAACTCGGTTACACCGTATTAAAAGAAATGTCGGCCGGACAAGGATTGTCGCTTCGTACATTGTTTTTGAGGCATGTGGCGCAAACCTCACCATCGCCACCTATGCTGGAACCTGAGCGGGCAGAAGGTGTGTTTATTTACGACACTTCCGGAAAGCGTTACTTCGATTTCATCTCCGGCATTTCTGTCTGTAACACCGGTCACCGGCATCCTAAAGTAGTTCAGGCCATTCAGGAACAGTCCGAAAAGTACTTCCATGTGATGGTGTATGGCGAGTTCGTCCAGGCGCCACAGGTAAAGCTCGCCAGTCGGCTGGCCGAAATTTTACCCAAGCCCATCGACAGCATTTACTTCGTGAATTCGGGCGCAGAGGCTGCCGAAGGAGCCCTAAAACTGGCCAAAAGATATACCGGGCGGACCCAAATTCTTTCTTTTCAAAATGCCTACCATGGAAGCACTCATGGCGCGCTCAGCGTAATGGGTTCCGATTATTTTAAGCAAGGCTACGGACCACTTTTGCCCAATGTCGGTTTTTTGCGCTTCAACAATTTCGATGATTTAAGTCGAATTACCGACGAGGTGGCCTGCGTGATGGCAGAAACCATTCAAGGTGAGGCCGGCGCTCTGGTTCCGCAACCCGAATGGCTCCAGGCGCTTCGAAAGCGATGCACCGAAGTTGGAGCCCTGCTTATTCTCGACGAAATCCAGTCGGGTTTCGGAAGAACGGGTGCCTGTTTTGCTTTTCGCCATTACGGTGTTGTACCCGATATTGTGTTGATGGCCAAAGGAATGGGTGGAGGAATTCCCATCGGTGCCTTCGCTGCACCTTCCGCCATCATGCAATGCCTCAGTCACAATCCCGTTTTGGGACACATCACCACCTTCGGAGGAAACGCTTTGGCATGTGCTGCTTCACTGGCCTCTTTGGAGGTTATTCTGGAACCGGGCTTAATGACCAGCATTCCTGAAAAGGAAGCCCTCATTCGTTCAAGACTAATCTCCAAACACATTCGATCTATTCGGGGCCGTGGCTTGTTGCTCGCTGCCGAATTAGAAAATAACGCCGCTGTGCTTCGTACCATGGAAGCCTGTTTTCGAAGAGGCTTGATTACCGATTGGTTCCTCTTTGCTGATCATTGTTTGAGGATAGCTCCGCCACTGACTATCAGTATGGACGAACTCCGGGAAGCCTGTCAAATCATTCTAGAAAGCGTCGAAGAAGCCCACCGGTAAGCCGAAAGTTTCCGCTAAGGACTTACTCCACCAAGCCTCTTCCGGTTTTTACGATCTTCTCTTCCCGACGGTAGTCGGCCACAATTTTATCCAAAATACCGTTGATGAAGTTCTTGCTTTGGGGGCTTGAATAATCTTTCGACAATTCGATGTACTCATCCAACGTTACCTTCACAGGTATACTTGGGAATGCAGTGAGCTCAGTGATGGCCATCTTCATCAGAATCATGTCCATTTTAGCTACCCGCTCAATTTCCCAGTTTTGGGTGCGTGCCGCAATTTCTTTTTCGAAGGCTTCGCTGTGTGCTATCGTTTTTCTGAACAAATCGGTGGCAAAAACACGGTCGGCTTCGGCTTCTTTGTGTAAAGGTAACAGCTCAAAACTCGGCTCCGCATCAGGCTTTATGGAGCGAATGGTTTTCAAAACACCGGCCTGAATTACACCAATTTCATCTAACCAATAGATGCTGCGCTCTTCGAACAACTGCTCAATCGATTCGGAGGGGAAAACCACTTCTTCGAAGATCCAAACCAGAATGTCGCGGTCTTGTTTCAAGTCGGGCTCCTCAATCGCAAGGTATTCCAGAAAACTTGGGTGATTTCGAATCTGCATAAAATGCTTCTTCACCAAATCGCCCTGATCGGCCCATCCGATTTTACTTTTCTCAAGCCTTTTCTGAAGCTCAGAATGGTTTTCAATGGCCTTTACCAAGGCATTGTTTACAAAGTTGAGGCTCGGATTCAGATCCTCTGCCGTAGGTAGATGCTTCTGTTTCCGCTCCTGAATCAGGTTTTCGGCCGACCGTTGAAAGGCTCCAATCAACGAGAGATACATCAGATACATGTCGTATACCTTGTCGATGCTGTGAAACAACTCGTTTTCACCGATGCGAATTTCCTGGTGGTCGGCCTGAAAAAACGCATACAAGGTTTTCAGTACTTTTTCTCTGATGTGTCTTCGGTTTAGCATTAGCGGATAGAATGTGAAAGACGAATTCGACCAACCGATTCAATGCGCTGTTCGGCCAGTCTTTTTGCAGCTTGTATGGTTGGAATGTTTTCCTCGCGCGCAATAGCAAAAACGTTCAGGGCGGCGTCGTAAATACGCTCAGTTTTCGACATCGCTCTTTCGCGGTTATAACCTTCCAACTCGATGGATACATTTATCAATCCACCCGCATTAATGAGGAAATCGGGCGCGTAAAGGATGCCTTTGTCTTTGCACAATTGCCCATGCAGATCTTCGTCGGCAAGCTGGTTGTTGGCCGCACCCGAAATGATGGCGCAACGCAAACGTGAAAGGCTTTCGGTGTTTACCGTGGCACCCAGCGCGCATGGAGCGTAAATGTCGATGTCGAGATCGAACATGCCCTCAGCTTCCACCACCTGAATGGCCGGGTTTTTCACCGCCGCAGCTTTAAGGTTTTCCGCGCTGATGTCATACACAAACACCTTTGCACCTTCTTTACCCAGATACTCCACAAGGCTTTGACCCACCTTGCCTACACCTTGCACCAGCACTTTTTTACCTTGCAGCGAATCGTTGCCAAATGCTTCTTTAGCCGAAGCCTTCATGCCCAGATAAACGCCATAGGCCGTAACCGGCGATGGGTCGCCGCCGCCGCCCAGAATTTCAGGAAGGCCCGTTACATGCTTGGTTTCCATAGCCATGTATTCAATGTCGCGGGTGCTGATGTTTACATCTTCAGCGGTGATATAACGCCCACCCAAACCATCGACAAACTTGCCGAAACGGCGAAGCATCGCCTCCGATTTCTGGGTTTTGGCATCACCAATAATCACGGCCTTTCCGCCACCCAGGTTGAGCCCGGTAATGGCTGCTTTGTACGACATACCGCGCGAAAGGCGCAAAACATCGGTCAAAGCCTCGGCTTCAGATCGGTAATTCCACATGCGGGTTCCACCAAGGGCAGGACCAAGATGAGTATTGTGAATGGCCACGATGGCTTTCAATCCGGTCGATGGATCGTAGAAGTGCACCACTTGCTCGTGGTTTCCTGCCAGCATACCGCTCAGCACCGAAGAAACCTCGGCTGCCGCTGCTGTTGCAAGATCGGTTGTTGTTGACATATGAAGAGTTTTGATTTTGGGAGAGTTTGGGAATGCAATGTGCGTAAGAAAATCGGTACTTTCGCAGCGCAGTTCTAAAGCTTGATTTTTTAAGGGGGCACAAAAGTAGAGCTTTTTCTATAGCCCTCAAAATTCGGCCTTTTGGGCGTTCCATGAAATCGTTAAAATTTCTTAATCCTTATTTATACAAATACCGGGTTCGACTCTTGCTCGGAACCTTGTTTGTTACCGTATCCAACATTTTCGCCATCTACCCGGCAGAAGTGCTCCGTAAGGGTATTGATTTAGTGATTGAAGGCATTCGGGTGAATCAACTTTTCGAAGGCGCCCCATTGCAGCCATCACTCCGCGAGGCATTTTTTAGCATGCTTCTCGTTTTTGGATTAATCGTAATCGCTACCGCTTTACTCAAAGGCTTGTTCATGTTTTTCATGCGGCAAACGATCATTGTGATGTCGCGGTTAATCGAATACGACTTAAAAAACGATATCTACCAGCATTATCAAAAGCTCGATCTGGCCTTTTACAAGAAGAATAAAACGGGCGATTTGATGGCCCGCATCAGCGAAGATGTAAGTCAGGTGCGCATGTACATCGGGCCGGCCATCATGTACGCCATCAGCACGCTCACTTTGTTTGTTCTGGTGTTGGTTCGCATGCTAAGTATCCATGTCGAGCTTACCTTGTATGTGCTGGCGCCTTTGCCAATCCTCGCTTTGAGTATTTATTTCGTATCGAGTCGGATGATTCAGCGCAGCGAGAAGGTTCAGCGTCAACTATCCAGAATTTCCTCCTTTGTTCAGGAGAATTTCTCCGGCATTAGGGTCCTTAGGGCTTACAATCGCGGCGATGAGGCGGTGCGTTCCTTTGCTGAAGAGGCCGATCAGTACCGACGCCGTAATATCGACCTGGTCATGGTGAATGCGCTCTTTTTACCCATGATTACCCTTCTCATTGGCCTAAGTACCCTCATTACGGTCTACGTTGGTGGCATCAAGGTGTTTTCGGGCGATATCACCACGGGCACCATCGCCGAGTTTATCCTTTACGTAAACATGCTCACCTGGCCTGTTGCCTCCATTGGCTGGGTTACTTCTATTGTTCAACGTGCCGCCGCTTCTCAACAGCGCATTAATGAGTTTTTGGCCTATCGGCCTGATGTCATTAATCCTGGCGGTCAGGAGCAACATCTACAAGGAGCCATCCGATTTAATCAGGTTCACTTTACCTATCCCGATACAGGAATCGAAGCCCTGAAAGGGGTTAGCTTCGAACTGGAAGCCGGTAAGTCCTTGGCCATTATTGGCCGAACAGGTTCCGGAAAGTCGACCATTGCGGCTTTGCTGGCCCGTATGTACGACCCCACAAGCGGAACAATCGAACTGGATGGCACTCCATTAAACAAACTAAACCTAAACTCCTTGCGCAGTGCCATCGGCTACGTTCCGCAAGAGGTGTTTCTGTTTTCCGATACCATTGCCAACAACATCGCCTTTGGATTCAAGCCTAAGCATACGCCCTCCGATTCTGACCATGAGGCCATTGAGCAGGCTGCGCGTGATGCTGTGATTTACGAGAGCATCGACCAGTTTCCGGAGAGATTTGAAACCAGGGTAGGGGAGCGGGGCGTTACACTGTCGGGCGGACAAAAACAACGCGTGTCCATAGCCCGGGCCTTACTCAGAAAGCCCGAGTTGCTCATTCTCGACGATTGCCTGAGTGCCGTTGACACCGCCACCGAAGAGCAACTCCTCAATAATCTTCGACGCATCATGCAAGGGCGAACAACCGTAATCATCGCACACCGTATTTCTTCGGTCCGCTTTTGCGATACCATTCTCTTATTAGACCAGGGAAAGATTACAGAGCAAGGAACCCATCAGGAACTACTCGATCAGGATGGTATCTATGCCTCCATCTATCGGAAACAGCTGTTGGAAGAGCAGAAGCTGTAATTTTTCCTCTCGAAGGGCTTAGTCTTTCTGGGGCTGAAGTCCCCGTTCGATTTTTACCGGCCTTCCCCCACCTTCATCTTCGTTTCGGGCTTCATGGTTTGAGATGAAAATCCATTTGCCTTTCTCGAACCGAAAAGCATCGGTCGTAAAATCGGGACTGTAAAACTCGTACTGGCCTTCTAAGCTGGGTTGTGATGGCGCAAGGTGATCAAGGATGATGAGCCCCGTTTTTTCCTGATATCGCAACGACATGCTCGCTTTTTCGGCGTGTTCAAAGAATACCCGGTGACGTAGTCTTTTACCATCGTCGAAAATGGGAGCACCGAAACGAGGGCTTCCATCGGGCATGAAACTGAGTACATCAATCAGCTTTTTATTGCTGAATGCGGTATTGCCATCCCAACCCAACAAGGTGTAATAGTTCGTTTTCTTGTGTCGGGTTTTGATGATTTTGTAGTACAAGGCTCCGAACCATTCATCGGCCTTCAGCACTTTTGCACCCGCCTTTGTCAATTGACCTGAGGCATCGGAAAGCACGATGAGTTTGCCGGCTTCTTTTCCCTGATTTTTAAGACGGATTCTCCCATAAAACACATAAGTGCCGTCTTCCTGGGGCACATTCCAGGTGAGAAGCCAGAAGCTCTCGTCGGGAGCCTTCAAGGCCGAAATGCTTCGAATGGTGTCGAAACGCGCTTCCCAACCTGAGGGTAAAAGCAAGATAGAATCGAGTAACGACGCCAGATTTTGCTGGCTTAACATCCTCTCGGCTTCAGATTTCGCATAAAGCATTTGTCGGCCAAGGAGCGAAATCTTCGACTGTGCCTTCAGTCCAAGGCTGAGCGATAAGAAAAGTGTGCAAACAATTAGCGAACGTATTGCCATCCCCGCCAGGTTGAAACCATCTGAATCTGCCCTTTAAACTCCTGCCCGAAAAATGCATTGTTGCTTGACTTGGAGCGATTCATTGCTTCAGAAAACGTAAATATGGAGTTTGCATTATACACGAAGCATTCAGCGGCCTGTCCTTCGCTGATGAGCGTTTCGGGCAAGCCCAGAAGTTTACGGGGCTTGCGGCTTAACAGCTCGATGGTTAATTCCTCGTCACCCAATGCTTTGAGTGTAGCATTCCAAAGCGTTTGTACACCACAGGTTCCGAATGCGGCGTACCCGAATTCTACATCTTTCTGTTCGATGTTCCAGGGGCGGTGGTCGGAGCAAACCACATCGATGATTCCTCGTTTTAATCCGGAGATTAAGGCTTCCCGGTCGTCATCCGCCCGCAGAGGCGGCCAAACCTTGAATGATGTATTGAATTCGGAAAGTTGTGCTTCGGTGAACAGCAAATGATGACTGTAAACGGAGCAACTAACCTCCAGGCCTTCTGCTTTAGCGGCTTCGATGAGGGCCACCGAACCGGCCGAACTGATGCCGTTGAGGTGAATCGGCCTTTTGTGGTAACGCGCTAATGTGATGGCTCTTACCACGCCCAGGTGCTCACTCATGGCCGGTGTTCCTTTGAGTCCGAGCCGAACATTCATTTCGCCTTCGTTCATAAGGCCTCCATGATGTAAGCCGGCATCTTCGGCATGTAGCATTAGCATTCCACCGCTAATCTCGGTGTAGGGCAAGGCCAGGTGGAGCAATAAGGTGTTTTTCACCGGACTTTTATCGTCGCAAAACGAGAGCACACCGGCTTTGGCCATATCGTACAATTCGGCCAGATCTTTACCTTCAGTTTTCACCGAAATGGCTCCAACCGGATGCACAGTAATCGGCAAGCTCGACGTTTTATGGAGGAGGGCTTCCACGGCACTTCGATTGTCGGTAACTGGCTCTAAAGCAGGCATGTAGTTTAACTCGGTTACGCCTCCTGCCAGGGCTGCGTCGCACAAAGTGCCGATGAGTTCTCTTTCCTCAAAGCCGGGCTCTCCGCCACTTGCCTGAAAATCAAATAGTCCGGGAGCAAGGGTTAGATTCTCCGGCATATCTGCCGGGATGGCACCGGGAACATGGGCTTGAACTTTTTGAAAAACACCACCTTCAATTACGACATCCACAGCCTGATTGTGCAGCGGATTTCCGGGTTCACAAAGACGAACATTGCTCAGGTGTAGGCGCGATGAATTCATGGTTTGAAAAAACGAAGAAGTAAAATCTCACACAACAGAAAAACAAGGGCAAGGATGACAAACCACTTCCACAAAGGCTTGCCTTCGTCGAGTTGAAGTACGGTTTGTTTGATTTCTTTTTGGTTCCCATCCAATACGGCCGCACCAGAGAAACCAGCCTGATCCAGTGCTTTTTCGACTTCGCTTTGCTCCGGGAAGCTACCACCCGATTCTTTACGGTTGTAGTTGAAGGAAACCTTCGCCAAAATGCTGTCGCCGAGGGTTAACAAATAATTTCCGGCCTCTTTCAGTTGTTCGCCTGGAATAACCTTCAAAACACCGTCGCTAACCATGTGCTGCGGTATCACTTCGAAGCTTCCATCTTCGCTTTTGAGCTTTAAGGTTTGATCCGTTCCGGGCTGTACACCTTTTAACTCAATGGTCTCATTGTTACCCAAGGTATAATACAAAGGGGTAGAAACCACGCTGTAAAGGGCTATCTTATAAAGTGTTGGGATGAATAAGGCATGTTGTTGAAAGTTCGATGCTTCTTCCGAGAGCGGAACAGCACATTGGTAGATTTTACCTTTGCCGGCATCGAATTCTGAAAGGAACGGCTCTCCATTTTGAAGTTTCATGATAGACACTTCCCGCGCTCCAGGAGAAGGGCTAAACTTGATGTAATTCTTAACCTTCGGTAAATCAATACCATCTGGTGCCTTTTCAAATACATCATCGTAAATCGGATGACGATAGTTGAAGTTGCCCACTTGTTGACTTACTGACATCTTTTGTTGGTAAACACCGGCCTTGAAGTCGGATGCAAGTGACTGATAACTGTTTAAATCGGCTTTCAATGAAGGGAAAACCATCAAAGTTGATCCGTTCTTTACCGCTTTATTGAGTTCTAAAACTAAGCCGCTGGAAAGGTTTGGAAGTGCGTGGAGGATAATGAGATTCTGCTTTGAGAGTTCGCTGTAATCAACACTTTGAAAGGGAACACTTTTAAAGCGAAAAGAAGGGTCGCTGGCATACAACCTTTCCAAAAAAGGATTTGGGGCTTCACCTTCGATGCTTAAAACCTGAACGGCTTCATTGATAGGGTAACTGAAGTAAAAGGCATCATCAAACACCACCGGGAAATCGGTAATTTTTACCTGCCCTGAATGAAATCCGGCGCCACTGACACTAAACGAAACCGGTAAAGTTGTGCTGGAGTCGGCCCCAACCGTGAGCGATCCAAGTCCTTTCTGACTGCCATCCACACTAACTTGAACAGGCCGGTTTTCAACGCCACTAGCCGAGTGGTTGCGCAGTTGAATCTGAATCAAATCGGCCTTCCCATTTTGGCGATAAGGGGTTTCGAACCAGATGCTGTCGACCGAAATATTGTCGCTCAGTTGTGCCTTGATGTGAATACAGTTGAGTCCGATGAGTGTGTCGGGCCTTATGGCGTTGAAGTCGCTTTGGGTCGATTGAAAATCGCTGATCCAGTAAATCAGGGCTTGGCTGTTTTTGTCGCCCGAAAGCACATCTCTTTGTCGGCTATATACTTCGGAGAGTGGGCGGCTGGAAGGGGAAATTTTAACTTCCTGGAGCATTTCGAGAAACTGCTCCTTACTTAACAGACGTTGATGTTTGCCTTCAAAATCGTTGGTGATGAGCTGAAAACGATCTGTGGGTTTGTAGGCACTGATGAGGTCGGCGGCATGCTTCTTTGCTAAATCGAGCAGATTCGAGCTTTCGCCCCGGGCATCCATCGAAAATGAATTATCCACGTAAATCGAAATGGCGCGTCGAGCCGCCGTATTCTTTCGATTGGCAGGAATAAAGGGTTGTGCGAATGCGGTAACTAATGCTGCCAGTGCCAGACATCTTGCCAACAGCACAAGCAGGTGCTTTAGTCGTGATCGGCTTTGGGTTTCTTCCTTCAGTTCGCGCAAAAATCGAACATTGGTAAAGTAAACGGTTCTAAATCGCCTGAAGTGAAAAAGGTGGATGAGAATGGGGATTGCCAATACAAGCAATGCCCAGAAAAACGCCGGATTCGTAAACTTCATCTCAGGGCAAAGATAATCGCAAATTCACGATATCGACAGATTCATCCTTGGGCTTCTGTTTACCTTTAACCACGATTTTTTCTAAGCATGAATTGGGACATACTACGACAAAGACTTGCTGCAACACTTCCCGGTGAGCAGGCACAATTGCAGATGGCTCCTGTGGGCCGCCGCGCGTTGCCTCCGGTAGATGCTGAGTTTCGCCAGTCGGCAGTTCTGATACCGTTGTTACAAGTAAACGATAAAATATCCCTTGTGCTGACCCGTCGGGCAGAGTATCCTGGTGTGCATAGTGGGCAAATTAGTTTTCCGGGTGGAAAGTTTGAGCATGGCGAATCCGACCCTGTGCAAGTAGCCAAAAGGGAGGCTGAGGAAGAGATTGGTTTGCCCGAGGCTTGTGTTGAGGTGCTGGGAACGCTAAGCGAGTTGTACATTCCGGTAAGCCGAATGCTTGTATTTCCGGTTTTAGCCAGAGTTACGAAACCCGATCAGTGGCGGGCCGACCCTCGTGAAGTAGAGGAGATACTGGAAGTGCCTGTGGAATTCTTCCAGTATCCGAGAAACCTTATTAGCTACACCTTCAGTCGAAACGGCGAATCCATCGAGGTTCCGGCTTTCGCCTGGCAACCTGTGCCAATATGGGGCGCTACCGCAATGATGATTAGCGAGCTGCTCGAGATTATTCGCCAGACAAATTACGAAGGGCAAATTTGATGATGATCAGCAGAATCACCGAGCCACCAACAATCATGGCAACTAAGCCCATATTTCCAAACTGTTTTCGCGTAACATTAATGTCTTTGCGAAACGACCAAAACAGAATCCCTATAAAGGATAGCATAAAGAGACCCGCAAAGATCCAATGGCCTGGAGTAATATCCATAAAAAAAGGCCGGTGAACCGGCCCCTCATTTTTTTGAAAGTTTAGTTCCTGATAACGAGTTTTCCGGTATACACACTGTTACCTCGTTCACGAATGGTGTAGAAGTACAAACCCGGACGAAGCGAAGAAATAGGCACTTCTACGATGCCTTGATTTCCTTTCAACTTATGGCCATAGATTTTATTTCCCAACATATTGTACAACTCCACATGGGCATTACCACCTAGGCCAGAGTAGGCTATCGAGAATTGACCGCCGCTCAGCGAATGGCTTACTGAAAGCTGTCGGTCTGAAATGTCGCTGATTCCAACTGTTGCCGGATCAAAAGTGGCAATGAAATCAATCGAATCATTGGGATTGCTTTCCAGGTAGAATGTGTAGCGCACACGCGCTTCGCCTTCGGCACCGTTGTTTTTGTAGTATCCATGAAACTGGTTCAAGATTCCATTGGGTTCAACGATTAAGGCTACCGGCGCCACAATTACGCTGGGGTTGTAGCATTGTGCCCAGCAGAAATAAACCTCTCCACCTTGGGGCACTTCAAGAGCCTGACTTTTCACCAAGACGTTGAGCGACTGACCAGTATTATTACGAA